>DATGFI010000624.1:0-10519 GCA_035309205.1 Planctomycetota bacterium
CGACCGGAAGTACACGCACAGCCTGGCGCCGTCCGGATCGGCCTTCGCCGTCTTCGACGCGAACGTCGTCCGCCTCGTGGATCCACGGAACGGCCGCGAGCTGCAGACCCTGGTCGGACACGTGGGAATGATCCACGACGCCGGCTGGAGCCGCGACGGCAGCCTGATCGCGACGAGCGGCTACGACGAGACCGTCCGCATCTGGGAGACTGCCACTGGGACGCAGGTCCTCAACATCAAGCCGCTGTACGGCTTCGCGTGCTCCGTCGCCTTCTCCCCCGACGGGCGCCTGCTCGCCGCGGGGGGCAGCGAGGACGGTCAGCTCAAGATCATCGACGTGGCCAGCGGAAGGATCGTCCGCGGCATCCAGACGACGGATTCGACCCTTTACGCGCTGGAGTTCACGGCAGACGGCCGGTACCTGGTCGTGAACCACACGGTGATGAACCGCGTGGATTCGAGCCTGAGGATCTTCAAACGGTCGGACTGGACCGAAGTGAAGACCTCCATCAAGGGACCGGCCACCTGTTTCGCGCTGTCTCGCGACGGGGAGCGCCTCGCCTATTCCACTCCCACGGGGTCGGTCGCGCTCCTGGAGACCTCGGGCTGGACGGAACTGCGCCGATTCGACGCCCACCGGTTCGGGACCTCGTCGCTCGCCTTCCACCCCCGGGGCCGCTATCTTGCATCCTCGGGCCGCGACGGGGCGGTACGCGTCTGGGACGCGACCCGCGGCTCCCTCCTGCACACGATTCCCATTAAGGGGGAGGTCGATTCGCGCCTCGTGTTCGGATCCGACGAAGAGACCCTGGTGGTGGCCACGGCGGACGCGACGGTGAAGTTGTTCGGGCGCCGCGAGGCGGCTAGCGGACTCTCGCCGCCGCCGCAAAATCGGGATCCGGCCGCCGGGAAGTGAAGGCGCCCGAGCGGCGGGACCAGTGGTAGAGGTACTGCTGGGCGAGGCCGGCGAGGTCTCCCCAGCGCTCCGACGCGAAGGCCCGGATCGCCCGGTCAGGCACCTTCCGGCCCTTGAAGAACATCCGGGTCATCACCTTGCGGATCCAGGTATCGACGGGAAAGGCATTCAGTCGGCCGTACGCGAAGAGGAGGACGCAGTCGGCGACCTTCTCCGCGATGCCGGGCATCACCATCAGGGTCTCCTTGGCCTCGTCGTACGACAGGGACGCAATCTCCTCGAGGATTCCGCTCCGGGCCAGCCGGGCGGCCTGGACCAGGTATGCCGCGCGGAAGCCCAGTTTCAGCTTCCGGAGCCCGTCCTCGTCGTCGAGGCGATCGGGCCTGGGAAACGTATGCGAGCGGAGGGGGCCCAGACGGATGGGAAGCCCGTATTCTCGAGCCATGTCGGCGACGTTGCCCGTGATGCGCGGGATGTTCGAGGCAATCGACGTGATGAAGGCCGCGGTGCATTCCCAGGGATCCTGTCGCAGGATGCGCAAGCCCGGCGCGTAGTCGAGCGCCTCCCAGAGGCGCCGGTCGCGTCGCAGGGCGCGCTCCATGAGAGGGAAGTCCTGGTCGAGCGCGAAGAACTCCCGAAGGAACCACAAGTCGGCCCCCTCGTAGCTCAGGGTCTCGCCTTCCTGCCGGACGAGGAAGAGACGCTGTCCCCGGAGGATGGTGTAGAGGCCGTCCTGCTCCGCGAATCGGAAGAACTGGCCGCTCTTCAGGGTGTGGAAAAGGCTGAAATGCGGCGCGTGATGGACGCAGGAAAGCATGCCCGCGAACCCTCCCCGTGACCCGGATATTCTGGGGACTGGAGCTGCGCCTGTCAATTCCGGAAACTCTTTGTCTTGGGCATTCGATTGTGCTGTAATTTCACCCCGTGAAAAATCTCTTCATCACCTCCACCCGGCACAATGAGGGCAAGACCCTGGTCACCCTGGGGCTGACGGCCGCGCTTTCCAGGCGCGTCCGGAGCGTGGGCTACATGAAGCCGCTGGGGAAGGGCTCCGTGGAATTCGCCGGGGAGAAGATCGATCATGACGCGGTGCTGATCAAGGAGGCCTGCGGCATCCCGGCGTTCGTCCGCGACATGGGACCGGTGTGCTACGACGGCTTTCCCACGCAGTGGATCTCGCCCGAAGGCCGCGAGGCGGTGGTGAAGAAGATCCAAACCAGCTTCTCGCGCTGCTCCTCGAACCGCGAGCTTATGGTGATCGAGGGCACCGGGAACGCCGCGGCCGGCGCCGCGTTCGGGCTGTCGAACGCGTTCATGGCCAAGCTGCTCGACGCGAAGGTCGTTCTCGTCGCCTCCGGGGGCGTGGGACAGCCCACCGACGAGATCTTCCTGAACAAGAATTTCTTCGACAAGGCGGGCGTCGAGGTCCTCGGCGCCGTCGTCAACAAGGCGTACCCCTCGGAGTTCCAGCGCATCGACCAATGGATGCGCAGGGCCCTGGAGGCGATGGGCGTGAAGCTTCTGGGCGTGATTCCCTTCGAGGAGGAGCTGGCGCGGGCGACGATGTCGAACCTCTTCGAGCGCTTCCGCGGCCGCATCCTCAACGGCGAGGCGGCGATGGGAGAGCCGCTCGGGCAGGTCGTGCTCGGCGCGATGAGCGCGCCCGCGGCCCTGGAGCAGTTGGTCGGCCATGTGACCTTGATCTGCCCCGTCGATCGGGAGGACGTGCTCGTCTCCGCCCTGTCGGCCATGTTCCTGAGCGGCCGGAAGGATTTTACGCTCGCGTCGGTCGTCGTCACCGGGAAAGGCAAGCTCTCGGAGATGGTGACCCGGATGATCCGGCGCACCGCGATCCCGGCGCTGCAGGTCGACGGGGATGCGTACTCCGTCGTAGCCGAGGTGCACGCGGGGAACTTCAAAATCCTGCCGGGCGACCAGGTGAAGATCGATCGGGCGGTCGAAATCGTGCGGGACCGGGTGGACCTGGACGCGATGCTCGACGGCCTCCGAACGTGATGGGAAGGGACCGATGAAGATTGCGATCAACGGCGCTTGCGGGCGCATGGGACAGGCGGTTGAGAAGGCGGCGATCGAAGCCAAAATCGAGGTCGCCATCAAGATCGACGTGCTGAAGGCCGACGGAATCTCGCGGACGCTTTCGAAGAAGGTGGACGCGCTCGTGGACTTCTCGACGCCGGAGGCGGCGCTCGAGCGGCTGGCGGAATGCGTGAAGACGAAGACGCCGGCAGTGATCTGTACGACGGGGTTCACCGAGGAGCAGAAGGCGGCGATCGCGGCGGCCGCCAAGAAGATCCCGGTCGTATTCTCCTCGAACATGAGCGTTGGGGTGAACCTCCTCTTCAAGCGGGTGCCGGAGATGGCCAAGACGCTGGGTCCGAGCTACGACGTCGACATCGTGGAGACGCATCACCGCTTTAAGAAGGATGCTCCCAGCGGAACGGCCAAGACGCTGGCCGAACGGATCGAGGGGGCGACGGGCCGGAAACCCAATGTGCATGCGGTGCGGTCGGGCGATGTGGTCGGGGAGCACCGGATCATCTTCGGGACCTTGGGCGATTCAATCGAGATCATCCACCGGGCCAGCAATCGGGAGATTTTCGCGAAAGGGTCGATCGAAGCAGCGAAGTGGGCGAAGGATGCCAAGCCCGGCCTCTACACCATGCTCGACGTCATCGAATGACAGCCGCCCGGAGACAAGCGGATGCAGCTGTAATTCCTTGACGCTCAAGGGTTCAGGTAGTCTAATTGTGCCCGTTCATTACCCCCGGAGGACCCGTGGGCGGCACGCTGACCAAGAACGACATCGTCCGGACGCTCGCCGAGAAGTACGAATTGGAGATCGCCTCCACCCGGCGCGTGGTTCAGGGTACCCTGGACATGGTTCTGGAGGCGCTCCTGAAGGGCGATAAGGTCGAGCTCCGCAACTTCGGCGTCTTCGAAGTGATTGAGCGGAAAGGGCGCATCGCCCGAAATCCGAAGTCTCGGCAGGAAGTCTTTATCCCCGAGCGAAAAGTCGTCAAATTCAAGCCCGGCAAGCTCATGGAAGACCAGATCACCACGCCCAGCATGAAGGGCGGAATTCAACCCGCGCCCGCGCGGAAAAGGGAGAGCACCAGTGAATCTCCACGAGTTTCAGGCGAAGGAAGTCTTTCGTAAGTACGGCATCCCCGTCTCCAAGGGGGCTGTCGCGGAAACCCCGGACCAAGCAGCCGAGGCCTACGCCAGGCTGGAAAGCCCCGTCGCGGTCGTGAAATCGCAGATCCATGCCGGCGGTCGTGGGAAAGGCACCGTCTACGAGAAGGACCTCAAGACGGTCCGCCTTCAAGGCGGCGTCAAGCTGGTCCGGAGCGCTGCCGAAGCCAAGGATATTTCCCAGAAGATCCTCGGGTATCCCCTCGTGACCAAGCAGTCCGGCGTTCACGGCCGGGTCGTCCGGCGCGTCTATGTGGAGGCGGGCTGCGACATCGACCGCGAGCTCTACCTCGGCGCGGTGCTTGATCGCAAGGCGGGGAAACCGGTTCTCATGGCCTCGACCCAGGGCGGCATGGAGATCGAGGAAGTCGCCGAGAAGGATCCCAAGGCGATCATCAAGGAGCACTGGGACATCGGCTATGGCCTCCAGGGCTACCAGGCCCGCCGCGTCGCCTATGCGCTGGGCCTTTCCGGCGAAACCTTCAAGCAGTTCTACAAGATGGTCATGGCCGTCACAAAGATGTTTGCCGAGAAGGATTGCACCCTGCTGGAGATCAACCCTCTGGTCGTGACCAAGAAGGGCGACGTTGTCGCGCTCGACGGAAAGATGGGCATCGATGACCGCGCGATCGAGCTCAAGAAGCAGCCCGAACTCGAGGCGATGCGCGACGTCGGCGAGGAGGACCCGGTCGAGTACGAAGCGGCGAGTTACGGCCTCAACTACGTCTCCATGGAAGGCAACATCGGCTGCATGGTGAACGGCGCGGGCCTGGCAATGGCGACGATGGACATCATCAAGCAGGCCGGAGGCGCGCCGGCCAATTTCCTCGATGTAGGTGGCGGCGCCAACAAAGACCAGGTTAAGAAGGCTTTCAAACTTCTGCTCGCCAACCCCGAGGTGAAGGCGCTCTTCATCAATATCTTCGGCGGCATCCTGCGCTGCGATATCCTCGCGCAGGGAATCGTCGACGCGGTCAAGGAAGTGGATGTCCGGATTCCGATCGTGGTGCGCCTGGAGGGTACCAACGTCGAGATCGGCCGCGAGATCCTGAAGAACAGCGGACTGAAGATTACGGCCGCCGCGGACATGGCCGACGGCGCGAAGAAGGTGATTGAAGCCGCGGGGCTCAAGAAATAGACGGAAGTCCCGGGCAAACGGCCCGGGGCTCCAGCCAGAGGAAACGAACGATGAGCATCCTGGTCGACCGGAATACCAAGATCGTGGTTCAGGGCCTGACCGGCGAGGCCGGCACGGTCCACGGGAACGGCATGTTGGAGTACGGCTCGGCGGTCGTCGCGGGCGTGACGCCCGGGAAGGGCGGCTCGACCTGGGAATCGAAGAAGGGCGTGAAGGTGCCCGTCTTTAACACCGTCGAGCAGGCGGTGAGCGCGACGGGCTGCAACGCGAGCGTGATTTTCGTCCCGGGCGCGGCGGCGGCCGACGGCGTGATGGAGGCGGCCGCGGCGGGTATTCCCCTGGCGGTTTGCATCACGGAAGGCATCTCGATCATGGACGAGGTGCGTCTGCGCGCCTTCCTCAAGGAGAAGAAGACCCGCATGATCGGGCCGAACTGTCCAGGTGTCATCACGCCCGGTCAGACGAAGCTCGGGATCATGCCCGGCTACATCCACAAACCCGGCGATATCGGCGTCGTGTCCCGCTCGGGAACTCTGACCTATGAGGCTGTATGGCAGCTTTCGGCCCTGGGCTACGGCCAGTCGAGCGCGGTCGGTATCGGCGGGGATCCGGTCCAAGGCACGGATTTCATCGACGTCCTCACGCTCTTCAATCAGGATCCCGGCACGCGCGCGGTCGTCATGATCGGCGAGATCGGCGGCACGATGGAAGAGGAGGCCGCGGCTTGGATCAAGGCGAACATGAAGAAGCCGGTCGTGGCCTTCATCGGCGGACAGACCGCGCCCGCCGGGAAGCGCATGGGTCACGCAGGTGCGATCATCCAGGGCGGAAAGGGCACCGCGGCGGCGAAGTATGAGGCCCTCCGCGCCGCCGGGGTGACTTGCGTGCAGAGCCCGGCCGACATGGGGAAAACCATGAAGGCGGTCTTAGAAGGGAAAGCCGCCTAGAGTATCCCCGGGAGCGGCCAGCCTCGGACCCGAAGGAAGCCGCAGGACTGTTCCGTGCCCCCGAAGGCCAAGACATGGTGAAGCGACAAGTCCTGTTTTTCGCATTGCTGGCAGCCCCGATCGTCGTCTTCTCGCTCCATCGGACCGTCTGCTGGTGGGCCCTGCCCATTGCCGTGGTCGGCGCGTGGTGGGCGGCGTCTCCGGTCAGCTATCCCCGATGGGTCACGCACGGGCTCGTTCGGGTCCTGCCGCTCGCCGCGGTCGAGTCGCTGGCGCTCTGGGGATTCAGCCGCTAGAATCTGGGCTCAATGGATCCGGTCAAACAGGCGCTGCTCGAGGACGGGGCCTTCCATGACGTCACGTCGGCGATTATTCCCAATGACCGCGTGACCGGACGCTTCCTGGCAAAGCAGGATCTGGTCGTCTGCGGGATGGCGGAGGCTCGCCGGGCGTTCCAGTTCGTCGGCGTGGCCTTCGTGCCCCGGGTCCGCGACGGCGACCGCGTCAGGGAGGGGAAGATCCTCGCGACCGTGACCGGTCCCGCGCGCCGGGTCCTGGCCGGAGAGCGCACGGCCCTCAACTTCGTCCAGCAGCTGTCGGGCGTCTCGACGATCACTAGAAAGTTCGTCGACCTGGCCCGGCCTGCCCGCGTCTTCGACACGCGCAAGACGACCCCCGGGCTGCGCGCGCTCGAGAAGCATGCCGTCGTCTGCGGCGGGGGCCATAACCACCGGATGGGCCTGCACGACGGCATCATGATCAAGGACAATCACATCGCCGCCATCGGCGACCCCGACGTGCTTCGCGAGAAGGTCCTCGCCCTGGCCTCGAGGGGCAAACTCATCGTCCTGGAGGCGGCCAGCCACAAGCAGGCCCTCCTGTTCGCCACGTTTCCGATCCAAGTCCTGATGCTCGATAACTTCAGCGTCGCCGGTCTCCGGCACACCGTGAAGGCGGTGCGCAATCTGAATCCTAGGATCCAGATCGAGGCCTCCGGCGGGGTCAACCTAAAGACCGTGCGCGCCATCGCACGAACCGGCGTGGACCGAGTCAGCGTCGGCGCTCTGACCCATTCGGCCCCCGCGGTGGACATCTCGCTGGAACTATGAGCCCCCTCAGCCCCGATTCCCTCCGGGCGCGGCTCCATTCGCGCGTGGTTGGCAAGAGGATCCTCTGCGTGGGCGAGTGCGAGTCCACAAACGACCTCGCTTGGAAGGAAGCTCTGGGGGGGGCCATCGACGGAACGGTCGTTTTCGCTGAGGTGCAGTCCAGGGGTCGGGGCCGCTTCGGCAGAGTCTGGTCGGCGCCCAAAGGAGAGGGCCTGCTCTGTTCGATCGTTCTGCGCCCCGAGATCGACGTCGATCGCGTCCCCCTGATGACGGCCATGGCGGCACTGGCGGTCGCAGACGTCGTCGGCGACGAGGCGCAGATCCGCTTCCCCAACGACGTCATGCTGGCCGGGAAGAAGATCGCGGGGGTCCTGGTCGAGGCGCGTTTCATTTCCAGCCGGCCGGACGTCTTCATCGTCGGCATTGGTCTCAACGTCAACGGCCATCCGGCCGGGATGAATGCCACCTCGCTCGGGGAATCCGTATCGCGCATCAACACGGCCCGTGCCCTTCTGGAAGCCGTCGACGACTGGTACGGCCGCCTTTCCGGGGCGCTCCGAGACTATCGGAAGGCTTGGCGAGACCGCTCGTTCATCGTGGGGAAGCGTGTTCGCGTGAAGCAGAATGGGAAGCCGGTGCACGGTCTGGTCGAGGACGTCGATCCTCTGGATGGAATCGTGCTTCGGCTCGACAGCGGGCATCCGCGTACCATTCGCAGCGAGCACGTGGAGCACCTCGAAGTGCTAGAATAAAAGGCTACCGGAGGAGACCCCGTTGACGGAGCCGCATCTCTCGCGACAGGCGGTCTTCGACCGGCATCTGGGAATCTTCGGCTACGAAATTCTCCTTCGTGCGGGGGATGAGGACCTCCTGACCGGACCGGCCCCCGATCAGGCCGGAGCCAAGCTGATCGAAAAGTCGATCAACACGGTCGGCCTGTCGGTGCTGACCCAGGGCAAAAAGGGCTTCTTCAACATGACCCGCCGGATGCTGGCGGAGGACCTCGCGATGCTCCTGCCGCCGAGCCAATCGGTCGTCGAGATCCTGCATACGCTTGAACCCGACGACGCCGTCGTCGCCCGCTGCAAGGAGCTGAAGAAGCGCGGCTACCAGGTCGCGGTCGACGCGTATACGGCGAGGCGGGGCATGGCTCCTCTCCTGGCCCTGGCGGACATCGTCAAGATCGACTTTCATGCCACGGATGAGGCCGAGCAGGTCTCCTGCGCGATGCGCTACGGGAAGCCGGGCGTGAAGCTGCTCGCCGACAAGGTGGGTTCGCACGCCGAACTCGACCGCGCACGGAAGCTGGGTTATACGCTCTATCAGGGGGTTTTCTTCTGCAAGCCTCAGGACCTAGCGCGGAAGGAGATCCCGGCCTTCAAGCTCAATTACCTGAGGATCCTTCAGCGCGTGAACCGGCCGGAAATCGAGTTCAATGAGCTCGACGAGCTGATCCGGCAGGACCTCGCGCTTTCATTGAAGCTCCTGCGCTACGTCAATTCGGCGATGTTTGCCCTGCCGCAGCGGGTGGATTCGATCCGGCAGGCACTGGCGATGGTCGGAATCGCGGTGATCCGCCGCTGGGTGTCGCTCCTCGCGCTGGCGGCGATGAGCGAGGACAAGCCGCAGGAGCTGATCGTGACGTCCCTGATTCGCGCCCGATTCTGCGAGCAGATCGGGCACGCGGCGGGGATGAAGAGCGCGGATTTCGAGCTCTTCATGGTCGGCCTGCTTTCGGCAGTCGATGCGATTCTCGACCGTCCGATGCTCGAGGTGTTGGCGGACCTCCCACTGACGGCCGAGGTCAAGTCGGCTCTGACGGGTCAGAAGGACGGTTACGGCCGGGTGTTGGGTCTCGCGCTCGCTTACGAAAAGGCCGAGTGGGACCAGATGGCCGGAGTTATGGGCAACCTTTCGCTCGATATGATGCTCCTGCCGACCTTTTACCGGGAGTCGGTCGCCTGGGTCGGCCAGATCTTCATTCCGCCCTAGCCGATGGCCCGGACTCACCCAGCTGGAATCTGAGGCGTCAGGCCGGGGGCCGGCAGGCCGCCCCGGAAAGCTTACTTGATTTCGACATACTGCCCGCCGTTTTGCTCCGCCAGCGCCTTCATGAACCTGCTTTGCCCGAATGAGATCGTGTGGATGACGAGCTGCCGAAGCCGGTTCATCTTCCGGATTTCGTGGAGGATGTCGTCCTGGTCGATGATCCGGCCTGTCGTCGGATCCCCGTCGCTCAGGAGGTAGATCGTGTCGGCATCCTTGTGGGCGAAGGCCGTGTCCAGGGCGTCGAAGATGTTCGTCGAGCCGCGGGGAGCGATCCGGGCGACCAGGGCCTGGGCCTCCTTGAGGTTCGGCCGAATCGGCACCAGCATCTTGCGCCAGGGCTCGATCCGGTCGTCGAAAAAGATCAGGTTGACCTGAGCGTCCTTGCCCAGCTGACCCAGGACGCGAAGAAGCTCCTTCTTCGACTGCTCGATGCGCGATTCTGTCCCGGTCACCTCTCCCATGCTGCCGGAGATGTCGACCAGGAAGACCATGCGATTGGAAAGGACGGGAACGCCGTGGTAGGTCGTCATTCCTGCCTGGCTCGTGATCACGGCCTGGGCCTTGTCCGGCAGGGCAAAGTCCTCGCGTGCGCCGAGCCACCATTCCTTCCACTGGCCCGGGGCATAGCCGAAGGGTTTGCCCGTCAAGCCGTGCAGGGCGTCCACGATCTCCGCGAGCATGCGCCCCTCCTCCTTCTCCAGGCGGTCGATGAGGAGATCGATCGACTCGCGACGGCGGGACTTTGCAAGTCCGCGCACCGCAGTCACGCGGACCGGCCAGTCCTTGGCTTTGAGCGCCTTTTCGAAGACGGGGAAGGCCTCGGGGGCCTGAAGCTCGCCGAGCGCATCCAGGGCGGGTATGGAGACGCCGGGCTTGGTATTTCCAGCCAGTTTGACCAGGAGGGCGGTCGTAGCGTCGGAGGGATACCCGACCAGGAGCGAGACGGCGACCGCGGCGGTCTCTTCGTTGGAGCTTTGGGCTTCGCGGTGGAGGATGTTCTCAGAGCCTGCGTCTTTGCGCTCGGCGACGGACTCCAGCGCGGCCGCTCGCACCTCGAGGACCTTGTCCTTCAGCGGTTCGGAAAGCCGGTCGGCCGCACTCTTGTGCTTCAGGCGGCCCAGCGCACGTGCCATGACCGCACGCACGC
>DATGFI010000625.1:0-12703 GCA_035309205.1 Planctomycetota bacterium
TGTCTACATCCCCGGGCGTCGATCGGAGAAGATGGGAGGGTGCCTGCCCCCCGCCGCTGGCTGCCTGCCGCCGCTTGTTTCCTGATCCCGTCGGTCATCTTCTTCCCCATCCTCTACTCCGGCCAGATGATCTTCGGTAGCGACGTGATCAACGTGTTTCTCTACATTCGGATGACCATCGCGGATGCATTCAGATCTGGACGCTTGCCGATCTGGGATCCGCACTCCATGGCCGGCTTTCCCCTGCTGGCGGGAGTTCAGGCGGCGGTGTTCTATCCTCCCTCCTGGACCTGCATCTTCCTTTCAGCCGGGACCTTCTGGACGCTGAGCGTGTGGGGTCACCTCGTCCTGACGGGACTGTTCACTTATCGCTGGCTGGAGAAGGGTCTGGGCGTCAGCCCCCGGGCGGCGCTGTTCGGGGCGGCCCAATCCATGCTGTCCGGCTATCTTTGGACCCGGGTATTCCTGGGTCATATGAATTATATCTGGGCTTTCCCCTGGGTCGTCGCCGTCCTCTGGAGAGCGGAGCGATATTTGGCGGGGCCCACACTCAAACGGGGCATCCTCCTCGCCATTGTCTTTTCGATGATGGTGCTGTCCGGCGTCCCCCAGTACGTGCTCTTCCTGGCGCTCATCCTGGCGGCCCGATCGATCCCCTTCCTGCGGCGGAATTCCGCTCGCCGAATCGACCTGGTCCGGTGCCTGGGGTGGCTGGGGCTGGGACTCCTGGCCTGCGCGCCGCAGGTCTTTCCGACCATCGAACTCGCGTTTCAAATGCAGCGGGGAAGTGGCGGAGATCGGGCGTTCTTCGAGGAGTACTCGATCGATTGGAGAGAATTGCCGGCACTCCTCCGCGGGCAGAGCATGAGCGAGGGCGCATCGGCGGTCGGCGGGGCCGTTGCGCTTCTCATGGTCGCCGGGCTCGTCTGGCGACGCGACCAGAGCCTGCTCTGGGCGGGTGTGTCGCTCTTCGGGGTCCTGATGGCGCTGGGTCCCCGGACTCCCCTCTATGGGGCCTTCACTCTCCTCGTTCCGGGCTCCGGTCAATTCCGTGCGCCGGCGCGCTACATCGTCCTATTTGCGTTCGGCGCCACTGCCCTTGCGTCGCTCGGCTTCGACGCACTCTGGACCCGAGGGACCCGCGTTCACCGGGGGCTGGCCGTCGTCCTGGCCGCCGCAGGAGTACTTCACCTGACTACGATGAACCAGTTCTACTTCCGGTCCTTGGATTCCCGGATCTACCAGTGGCCGTCCGAATGGAGCCGGCACCTCCAAACCGCCTGCGGTCGGGAGTACCGGGTTGCCACCGCCGGAAGGTCCGCGTCGATCATGGATGTGGGCCGCTGCCGGGAGATCGGCGTCGACCATGTCGGGGGCTACGACCCGATGATGCTGAGACGCTACGCGGAGCTGATCAACGCCGTTCGAGGCGCGCCGCTGGACCAGAATATGCCCCTTCTGGCCGCGGAGGCCCCGCATCCTGCGATGGACATGCTTGGAGCGAAGGTATGGCACTTTGCGTCGGAGCGGCCGGGGGCGTCCTGGCCCCAGTGGGGTCGGACGGAGTTCTACGAGAACCCGGGCGCCCTGCCGCGTGCTTGGATCGTGAACAATGCCGCGGTGCTGGAGTCGTCGGATGAGCGTCTGGGGCGGATTGCGAAGGGGCCCTGGGATCCGCGAAAGACCGTGATCCTGGAATCCTATCCCAATGACGCGCCGCCGCTGCCCACGGAACAGCCCGCGGGTCATGCCAGGGTCTTAGCCCGGGGAGCGGACTCGTACGAGATCGAAGCCGAGAACGAGGCCGACGCCTATCTGGTGCTTTCGGAGGCCTATTATCCGGGATGGACGGCCGACATTGATGGCCGGGCCGCGGAGGTCCTTCCCGCCAACCACCTGATCCAGACGATCCGGCTGCCGGCAGGAAGGCATCTTGTCCACTTCCGCTACCGCTCGCGCTTTCTCGCCCCGGGCCTGTTCGTGGCCGCGCTGGCGGCGCTGGCTCCGATCGGCCTGCTAATTCGCCGAAACTGGCGCCAGCTTCCGCTGCAGGGTCTGCCGCGCGCGCCATAGACGGCTCATGACCGTGCCGACGGGGATGCCGAGCTTCTCGGCGATCTCCTGGTAGGGCGAGTCCTCCAGCGCGGCCATGAGGAACACCTTCCGGTAATCCTCGGGCAGGTTGCCGACGGCCTCCAGCACCTCGTCGCTTACTTCCATGTCGGCCGGGATGCCTTCCACCGGGTCGAAACCCTCGGGATACGGACCCTCCTTGGCGACCTGCCGGTGACGGTAGACGCTCATCACGGTGTTGTAGAGGATGCGCATCAACCAGGCGCGAAGGTTGGTGCCTTCGGCGAAGCGGTCGGCATTTTTCAGCGCCTTCACGAACGTGTCCTGGACCATGTCCTGGGCAAGGTCAAAGTCGCCGTGGCAGAATTTGAGCGCGGCGCGCTCCAAAGCCTGCCGGTGGGACTCGATCAAGTTTTCAAAGCTGGTTTCCATGGTACCCTCGCCTATCTTCCCATTAGTTAGGAACGGTTATATCTACGATCAAACCCAAAAAACGTTAGTGCCCTTTCTTGAGGAGGCTCAACGACTGCCGGAATCCCTGGTCGAGGGGGTCGATCTTCTTGAGACTCTTCGATAGCAGGAGGAGACCCTGCATCGACCCGAAGATCAGGTACGCGGCCGCCTTGGGGGCGGCGTCCTCGCGGAACTCCCCAGACTTCACCCCGTCCTGAACAACCACGGCGATTCCCTCGATACATTCCTCGAAATGACGCGCCAGTCTCATTCGGAATTCCGGATGGCTGTCCGAAAGCTCCTGGGCCAGATTCCCCATGGGGCAGCCTCCACAGCAGCCGCTTTGGGTAGCCTTTTTGACGAGGGCTTCGTGGAGACGTTCCAGCTTTTCAGTAGCGGACAGGAATCGGTTCATGAAAATCGGAGCCAATTCCCGGCGGGATTTCTCGAAGTATCCCTCCAGCACCTCGATGGCCAGCTCCTCCTTCGACTTAAAGTGATAGTAGAAATTGGAGGGGGCCACCTTGGCGGCCTCGAGGATGTCATCCACACTCGTGGCCTGATACCCGTTGCGGCCCAGAATGGCGGTCGCGGCTTCCAGGAGTTTCTCTCGATTTCCCATGTTAGTTAGTAACGCTATAACCTAAACGATCTATCCGGTCAGAATGTTTCAAGAAAAGGAGCGGCTTTCACAAATACCTGCTCAAGAAGGCGAAGGACCGGTCGTACCGGTAGGAGATGGACGAGTGGTCGTCGTCAAACTCCTCGAAGGTGAGCCTGACCCCCAGGCGCCGAGCTTTGCTCGCGAAGATTCGAGCCCCATGGTGCAGGGCGAACTGGTCGCGCGTTCCACAATCGAGGAACACGCCGTTGAGCCCCTTCAGGTCCTTGGCATGGCGGTCGAGCAACTCCACGGGATCCCAGGACTTCCAGCGACGCCAGATGGCTTTACGAATCTCCCCGGTCTTCAGGTCGAAAGGCAGGTCGATCTCCCTTCCGCGCGGGCTGTAGCAGGAGGCCATGGCGACCGTATTGATGGCGGCGTGAAGATCGCCGGCCAGGCGCTTGGGTTCCTTCTCCCAGGCCCGGATGAACTGCTTCAGTCCTCCGTGCTTCCGGAGCTGATCGATCGCCTTGGGGAAGTCGGGGAGATAGCAGTATTCGAAGTACATGTCTCCGGAGTGGCAGGCCAAGGCGTGGAAGATCCGGGGATGGCGCATGCCCAGCACCAGGGCTCCGTAGCCCCCGCTCGACTTGCCCAGGACCGCCCTGCGTCCGTTGGTCCGGTAATTCCGGTCGATATGAGGGACCAGTTCTCGGACGAGATGATCCTCATACCGCCCGGTGGCGGTCGAATTCAGGTATTGGGACCCGCCGTAGCGCGTGAAGCAGTCGGGCATGACGACGATCGCCTCGGACATCCTCCGGGTGGCGATCAGACGGTCGAGCCGTTCGGGCAGCGACTCCGACCAGGCCCCGCGTTGAATCAGCAGTTCGCCGAATCCCGTGAATCCGCTGAGCAGGTAGTAGACGGGATACTGCCTCCGCGGATAAGAGGGGGGCAGGTAGACGGGCGTCCGTCGCAGGGTGGGGTCTCCGAGCGGGTTTCCGCGCAGGACCCTGCTGTGGCACTCCAGGAGCTCAACGGTCATAGGCGAGGGCATCCCGTCCTGCGTCCCCGGATGGACGCATCATTTGAGGTTCAGGGCGAGCAGTCGTAGCTGGGTCATTTCCTCGATGGCGTAGCGAATGCCCTCGCGGCCCTGTCCGGAATCCTTCTCGCCGCCGTAGGGCATGCTGTCCACGCGCCAAGTCGGCACGTCGTTGACGATCACCCCGCCCACTTCCAGGGTTTCGAAGGCCTGGAAGATCCTTCCAATGTCGCGCGCGAAGACCCCGGCCTGAAGGCCGAACGGGGTGTCGTTGACCGCCGCCAGCGCGGCAGAGAAGGCCTGGTACCTGTAAAGACCCACGACCGGCGCGAAGACCTCCGCGCAATGAATTTTCATATCGGGCTTCACATTAGCGACGACCGTCGGGGGGAAGTAGCGGCCGTCCCGGCGGCCTCCGCAAAGAACGGATGCCCCGCCCTTCGCGGCCTCGTCGACCCAGGCCTGCGTCCGAAGGAGCGCAGTCTCGTCGATCATCGGCCCGATGTCGGTCCTCTCGTCGAACGGATCTCCCATGACGAGTTTCTTCGTCCGATCCAGGAACTTCTGCGTGAATTCATCGGCGATCTTCTCGTGCAGGTAGATGCGCTGCACCGAGATGCAGATTTGCCCGGAATATGCGAAGGAGCCCGTCACCGCTCGCTCGACGGCGAGGTCGAGGTCGGCGTCGTTTTCGACGATGACTGCCGCATTGCCGCCGAGCTCGAGGGTGACTCTCTTCTTTCCGGCCTTCTTCTTGAGCTCCCAACCGACCCCGGGACTGCCGGTAAATGTCACCAGCTTGAAGCGGGGATCGGCAACGAGCTTGTCGGCGAGTTCGGCGCGGCACGGTGCGACGTTGACCATGCCCGGGAGCATGCCGGCCTCGAGCAGGATCTCGCCGAGCAGTGCGGCCGAAAGCGGCGTAGCGCTGGCGGGCTTCAGGACCAAGGTGTTTCCCGCAGCCATGGACGGGGCGACCTTGTGGGAGACGAGGTTGAGCGGGAAGTTGAAGGGGGAGATGCCGAAGATCGGCCCCAGGGGAAAACGGCGCGTGAGGCCGAGCCGGCCTTCGGATTGGGCGTTCAAATCGAGCGGCAGCACCTCGCCACCGATTCTCTTGGCCTCCTCGGCGGCGATGGTGAACGTCGCGATCCCGCGGTCGACCTCTCCCCGCGAAAGCTTGATCGTCTTCGCGTTCTCCGACGTGATCGTCCGCGCCATCTCTTCCTTGCGACTCGCCAGACCGGCCGCAGCCTTGCTCAGGATCTCGCTTCGCCTGATCGAGGAGAGCTTTTTCGATTCTCCGAATCCACGGACTGCCGCCTCGACCGCGCACTCCATTTCAACGGGGCCTGCCCGGGCAACCTCGCCGACCACTTCGCCCGTATGGGGGCTGCGGACGATGAGGGTCTCCGCCGCGTCGATCCACTCGTTGGCGATCAGGAGCTTGCGGCGCTGCGTCATGAACGGATCAGGGCTTTGCGCCTTGCTTGATCCAGTCGGAGATGACCTGGACTTGGGTCTCCGTGAGCTTGTCGCCCTTCTCGGGCATCTCCGGCTCCTTGCCCGAGATCATTTCGATGATCAGGCTCTTGGATGGGTCGCCCGCCTTGACGGGGCTGCCCTGCTTGCCGCCCTTCATCAGCTCGGAGTAGCTGGACATGTCGAGCTTGCCCTTCTTCTTATCGGCCTTGTGGCAGGAGATGCAGTTGGCCTTGAAGATGGGCATCACGTCCTTTTCGAAACTGATCTTCTTCTCGTCGGAACGAGCGGGAGTCGAGAGTGCGAACAGGGTCAGCGTTAGAATCGCAAGTCGCATGGCCGCCATTTCCTCCTCATAGGGACGCACTATTATACGTCGAAATTTGGGACGAAAGTGCTTCACGCGAGCTGCTTGAAGAAGACCCCCGCCGCCGCCGTCCCCTGCAGGGGGGGCGCGGCCGCCGAAGGAGCCTGCGAGGTTCGGTGTATTCGAGCCCAAGGGAGCGGGGCAGCATGGTCGGTGGGGGGCGGCCGGACGGTTCCCCGCCCTCGAGGGGATCCGGGCGAGCCATCAAAAGGGCGGGAACAACCGGCCTCCGGGAAGGATCCTCCCCCGATCGGAGTTCTAGAACTTCAGTTCACCTCCCGCCAGCCAGCTGCGCTCGGGACCGGGGAGGAAGCGCGCGGGAGCTCCGAAAAGGCTGGCCCCGCCGTTGTCGAAGTACTTTCGGTCCGTGAAGTTGAACACCGAGACGAACGCCGTCAGGGCCCTCCACGTGTAGGCAATCTTGGCGTCATACACCCAGTACGCCGGGAGCTCGGGCTGAGCATTGTCCAGATCGTTGGTGAGGAAGCGCTCCCCCGCGTACCGGCCCGAAAGGGTCAAAGACGCTCCTTCGTGGTTCAGAGAGAACCCGGCGCTGGCGGCATTCTTCGGGGTCACGGGATAGGTATTGCCGTTCTGGGTGGCGGAGACGGCTTTCTTGATGGTGATCGTGGTGTAGTCGTACATGCCGAAGACATCGAGCCACGGCAGGGGAGAGAGATGCAGCTCCGTCTCCGCGCCTTGGTGGACGACGGTCGGCAGGTTGACTTCGCTAAAGGCGACGTCGTCGAAGAACAGCTCGTTGTGGACCCTCATGTGGTACAGGCTGACGGCCGCTCCGCCCCATCCCTTCGCCCAGTAGCGAAGTCCCGTTTCATAGGTGGTGGCCTTTTCCGCGGTGAGGACCGGATCGGTCGCGAAGAATCCCGCCAGTTCATCCCGCGTGGGAAGCTTGAAGGTCTTTCCCCAGGAAGTGTAAGCGGAGAGTTCCTCGAGGATCTTGAACGTCACGCCCGCCATGGGGCTGAATTCATCGAAGGAGCGGAGCTGGTCCACGCTTGTTTCTCCGAAACTGGCGGCCTGCCCCCCGGAGGCGATTTGGCGGTTGAGCATGAGAAGAGCCCGGTCAAACCTCGCGCCCCCGCTGAGCACCGCGAAGCTCAGCGGGCGGACTTCGACGTGTTCGTAGGCACCGATCAGGCGACGCTGGTAGCTGGTCCAGTCGAGAGGAGTGTCGGGCGGCCCGGATTCGGCGTCGGCGGTTTCGTAGGAAAGATCGACCCCCGTCGTGAACGCCGTCTCTGTATTGAAGATCCGGGGCCGGACCACGTGTTTGAGCTGGAGCATCGTCATTTCCGATTTGTCGGCGGTCCCAAATGTGCCGACCTGGTCGGCAAAGTCGATGGTGCTCTCATCCCGGTGGGTATGGTCCAGAAAGAGCGTCAGGGTTCCGAAGTCCGCCATCGTCTGGGTCAAGCCCAGGTCGGCGTAGTCCTCCTGGACGTTGGTATCGCCAAGCCGGGTGGGATCCGCGTACCGGGGTCCGAACGCCTCGATTTGGACGAGGCTCAGGCTGCCCGGCTCCTGGCGTCGGTCGTTATGGTGGCCCACTTTCAGGAAACCCTGCAGCGTCTCGTTCAGGGGAATATCGATTCGGCCGGTGAAATCGTCCCCGGCGTACCGGCTGTGCTGACGCCATCCCCGGGTGCCGTCGACGCTTCCGAACACATCATAGAGAGTGTCTTTGGCCTCCCCTCCGGCGTTGACCGCGGCGCGATAGGTGCCCCAGTTTCCACCGGAGGCGGAGGCGACGTTCCCCTCTCCCCCTTTCTTGGTGATGATGTTGACCACTCCTGCCAGGGCTCCGTCCCCATACATCGCGGCGGCCGGGCCGCGAACGATCTCGATGCGGGAGATGTTCTCGATGGGAATGGATGCCCAATCGGTGGAATTCCCGGAGACGGTGTTCGTCCTGCGCCCATCGACCAGCACGAGGATCCGCTGGCCGTTTCCGCCGCCGTTGTTGTATCCGCGGATATCGACAATCTGGTCGTAGGCTCCTTTGTTCGTCCCGCTGGCGAAAAATCCGGCCTGCTTCTGGACCACTTCGACGATGTTGGTCGCGCCACTTTTCCGGATGTCGTCGCCGGTCACGACGGTCACTCCCGAGGGGACGTCCAGGATGTCGCTCTCGCGCCGCTGGCCGATGATGACGACCTCCTTTTCATCTTCCTTGGGGGTCGCTTTCTTCTCCGTGGGGGGAGGGGCTTTCTCTTGAGGGGAAGGAGGGGGCGCCGCGGGATCCTGCAGAGAGAGGACTAGCGTCAGGAGCAGCTTCATGGGAGGGATCCTTTCATATGGACCGTACCCGGGAAGGGCGGTCGAAGAACCTTGGGAGCCTGAGCGGAGTTAACCAGGACCGACGGAAGTGGGTGCACCTGCGACAGAGGATCTTCTACCAGCGGTCGGCAGGTCGGGACGAACGGGAAAAGCGGAGATGGCCGTCGCCGGGACATCGCAAGCAGGGGCATCGGAGCGCTTCCAATTGGCGCTCGGGAAGCTGCACCCTGCTTCTTGGCTCCCGGCCGACGGCTGCTCTTTCTCGAAGCTCCGTCGAGGTTGGCTCAGGCAGGTCTTCTGGCTCCTGGACATCCTACTCCCGCGCCTTCCCAGGCCTTTCGGTCCAGTGGCTATATGCGGTTTCGCTTCCAGTTACAGCGGCGGGACCGCCCCCGATTTGCGCGGGGTTCCCTTTTCAGCCCTCTCGGGCACCTGAGTTAGACGCCATTAATGACGCGGAAGATGGGTTTGTCAAGCGTTGCCCAGAATTCATCGATCCGCGCCCGGTCGGAAATGAGAACCGGCCAAGGCGCGGTCACGCTGCTGTACGCGTTCCGGAGGATTCCTCAAGGACGGCCGCGCCGCGCTTTACGATGCTCGAAGCGCCTGCTATCCTCATCGCAACGTCCATCACGGCGACGGATCTCGTCTCCAACGTGGTTTGCACTTGAACGTATGGAGTACCCCATGCTCCCCGGTCTTGATGAAATCCGGCGTACTCCGCGCCGGATCGTCTGCATCGCTCCTTCGAATACCGAGATTCTCTATGCCTTGGGAGCCGGGGATCGCATCGTGGGGGTGTCCCGATTCTGCGATTTCCCTCCGGAGGCTCGCGAGAAGCCCCGGTGCGGAGGCTTCCTCGATCCCAGGATCGAGGACATCATCGCGCTGAAGCCGGACCTGGTGCTCGGGCAATCGTTCCTCCAGGAGGATGCCGTCAAGGCCCTGGCGCACCACGAAATCCGCGTGGTATGTTTTTCCTGCACGTCGCTGACCGAGCTTCTGGAAGACATCCTGCTGCTTGGACGCTGGGTGGAAAAAGAAAGAGAGGCGAATGCCCTCGTCACCCGGATGCATGCCCAGCTTCTCGAGCTCGGCCGGAACGGCCGTACCCTCACGACAGGGTCAGGCCGTCGTCCGCGGATCCATCTGGAGGAATGGGGACCGAGCGAACCTTATTACCTCGCCGGGGATTGGGCGGCCGAAATGCTGGGCCTGGCCGGCGCCGACAACGCTTTCGGAAATCGGAACCTGCGGTGTCCGTCGGCTCAGCGCACCTGCAACGACGTCCAGATCGCCCAGGCCGATCCTGACGTCATCATCGCAGCGTGGTGCGGGTGCGGCGAAAAGGTGGACCTGGGTCGGATCGCCCGCCGCCCGGCCTTGGTTGCGTCGCGCGCGGTCCGGGGGGACTGGCTCCGCGTGGTCGATGACCGTTTCGTCATGCGGCCCGGGCCCAGGGTGGTCGAAGGCGTCCGAAGGATGCAGGCGATCGTGGAAGAATGGGTGAGGGCTCAGAAGTAGGCGATCACATCTTCGCCGATCGTTGCCTCAAGATGTAGACGAAAAAAGGAGCTCCGGCCAGCGCGGTGACCGCCCCGATGGGCAGCGGGAACTGCGGGGAGGCAAGTCGAGCCGCCACGTCGGCCAGGGTGAGCAGGATGCCCCCCGAGAGCACGGTGATGGGCAGCAGCGTCCGGTGGTCGGGCCCCACCAGCCGCCGTGCCACGTTCGGGACGATCAGTCCCACGAAGCCGATCATGCCGCAGGTCGCGACCGCGCCTGCCGCGGCCAGCGCGCCTGCGCCCAACAGAAATATCTTCAACCGTTCCGTCTCGGCCCCCAGCTGGCGTGCGGATTCCTCCCCGAGAAGCAGCAGGTTAAGATCGCGGGCATAGACGGCCATGACGCCCAAACTGACGATCAAACAGGGAACCACGACCAGCACCCGGCTCCAGGGGTCCGGGTGGGACATGCTGCCCATGAGCCACGTGACGACCTCGCTCCATCGGGGTGTGTTGATGAGAATGAGGATCGACACCATTGCGCCGGCAAAGGAGCCGATCGCCGATCCCGCCAGAAGGAGCGTGGTCACCGGAACGCGACCTCGCACCCGCGCGATCCCGTATGCGAGGAAGGAGGCCCCCAAGGCGCCCGCGAACGCCGCCGCCGTGGCAGGAGCCAGGCCGAAGATCAGCGTTTCGAAACCGAGAACGATGGACGCGACCGCACCAAGCGCCGCGCCGCTGGAGACCCCGACGACGAAGGGGTCGGCGAGGGGGTTTCGGAAGAGGCCCTGAAAGCAGGCGCCCGAGGCGCCGAGCGAGGCGCCCACGAGGAAGGCGAGGATCCCCCGGGGCAGCCGGTATTGCAGCACGATGTCCCGCGTCAAGTTTCCCGCCGAGGTGGGGCCTGCGAGGACCGAAAGGCCCACTGCGCCGGCGGCCACGAGGATCAGGACGAGGAGGGCCGGTCCGCTAGGGATTCTTTTCACGGAAGATCCTCGCGGCTTCCTCGAGGCCGTCGGCCAGGCGCGGCGTGGGGTAGACGTAATGCTCCTTCGCCACGAAGTAGACGCGCTTGTGGATCACGGCGCGGAGCTTGCTCCACCCGGCGCGCTTTTCGAAGTCTTCATTCCGGTCGTGGGCGATCAGGATAATCTCCGGATCCCGGGCCATCACACTCTCCCAGTCGATCAACCTCCAGCCATCATCGAAGATGTTGCGGCCTCCGGCGCGGCGGAGCGCGTCGCCCGTGTAGGTCCCGGGTCCGGCGGTGCCCAGAGGCTCCGCGCTATGCTCGAAATAGAACGTCGGACCGGGTTCCCGGGACACGGCCTTGACGCGCGCGACGAGCGTTGCGGCGCAGCTCTCCGCCTGGGTCTCGTGCCCCGTGAGGGCCCCGACCGTCCGAAGCGAGGAGATGATGTCCTCGAGGGATCGGGACTCCAACGAGAAGACCGGATATCCTTTCCCTTCGATTTCGGCTCCAGTTTTGGGAGTCAGCGACCAGAACGTGACGACGAGATCGGGCTTGAGGTTGGCCAGGCGCTCGTAGTCGACCACGATGTCGCCGATCTTCGGCTTGGTTTTGGCCTCCGGCGGCCAGTCGCAGTAGGTCGTCACGCCGGCGACCTGCTCTCCCGCCCCGACGGCAAACAGCAATTCCGTCGCGCTCGGTAGGATCGAGACGATCCTTCGCGGCGGCCAGGGCACCGTCACGATCTTCCCCCGGCTGTCCGCAAACGACCGCGTCACCGGCTCGGAGCCCGGCGGTTTGGAGCAACTCCCGACCAGGAGGAGGATCCAGGCGAGCCTTCTCATGGCGTCACCAAGACCAGAGGGCCGCCGGTGTCCGGATGGATGCGCACGGCCACCTCGGGACCGAACACCGGCCGGAGCACGCGTTCGGAGAGCACCTCCTGGGGAGTCCCGGCCGCCGCGATTCTGCCTTTGGACAGGAGGACGATCCGGTCGGCATAGGCTGCGGCCAGGTTGAGGTCATGGAGCGAGGCGAGGACGGCGGTCCTCTTCTCGTTTCTCAGTTCGCGCACCAGCCGCAGGATCTGGACCTGGAAGCTCAAGTCGAGGTGGGCCGTGGGCTCGTCGAGCAGAAGAACGCGAGGTTCCTGTGCGAAAGCACGGGCAAGAAGGACCCGCTGGCGCTCGCCGCCGGAGAGCTCGCCGATGGACCTCTTCCGGAGCTCCCACGTCGCCGTCCGCTCCATCGCTTCCTTCACCACGGCTCGGTCGAGCTCCGTCTCAATCTCAAAGCGCCCCAGGTGGGGCGCGCGCCCCATGAGGACGATCTCCTCGCACGTGAACTCGAACTCCAGCGCCGTCTCCTGGGGGACGACCGCGATCGACTTCGCGCTTTGGCGCGCGGGCAGGCTGTAAAGATCCTGGCCGTCCAGGAGCGCCGTTCCCAGGCGCGGCCGAAGTACCCGGCTCAGCGCCCGGATCAGGGTGGACTTGCCCGATCCGTTGGGTCCGGCCAGGGCCACGAAGTCCCCGGAAGAGAGGCGCACGGTGACCTCGGAGAGGACATCCGCGCCGTCGTAGGCGCACGCAATCCCCGCGACCTCGAGGATCATGGCCTCCCCCCGGCTTTCTGGGCCCGGCAGCAGGGCCCGCGCCCCCGGAACTCCCCCCGGCTCATGGGGCTCCTCCACTCCACTTGCGGGCGCGGTCGACAAAGCGCGCGGCACACCCGGGGGCGCCGGCGAAATGCAGGTGCACGTAGGACGCGTGGATGTTCCCCTGGGCGAACCCTTCCGGTCCCCTCGGGAGTCGCCATGCCGGAGGGATGCGGGGATGGATCCAGCGGGAGTGATGAAACTCGTGCCCCCGGAGACGCTGGCCCCGCTCCACGATCACGG
>DATGFI010000626.1:0-3567 GCA_035309205.1 Planctomycetota bacterium
CGTGAAGCGGGTGAAATTCAGCAGGAAGAAGGCCTTCAATTCGGCCTCGGGAGCCGTATCCTGGACCGAGGCCGCGGCCTGGGTAGGAGAAAACTCCGCCCGCAGCACCCCCGACAGGAGCGCCACGAGAACGGCGATCAAGACTCCGTCCCGACCCTTCACCCGATTCCTCGATTCCCTAGAATTTCCACGTCAGGGATCCGTACACGCCTCGCGGAACTTCTGATGCATGGTCCGAGAACGAGCTGTTGCTCGATTCAAAGTGCGCTCTCTGGAGCAGGTTTTGACCGACGAGCGCCGCCTCCAGGCTCGGAAGGATCTTCCAGCCGATCCTGGCATCCATTTCCGTGTAGCCGGGCACGCCTCGGCCCTGGAGTCGGCTCACGTAGCGCCCGATCACGTCGAACTGTACGTCTTTGACGACATCGAAGATCCCCCGCAGGAAGGCTTGATCCCGGGGGTCATTCTTATCGGCCGTAGCGGAACCCAGGTCGGTGCTTCCGGTGTCGAGAGCGAGATTCATCCGGAGGTACGTGTATCCCCCCTGGAACCGGACGCCCTCCATCGCCTGCCAGGCGGCGGCCAGCTCGACCCCCCAGGTCCGGCCGTGCATCTTGTTGGCCAGGGTGAGCGGAAGGATGACGGCCGCGGGGAAGAGCGAGAGGTCGGGGGGGCCGGCTTCGGAGGTCCGCAGATCGGAATAGTGGTTCTTGAACGCGGCGACGTCCAGAGTCACCGACTCGTGGGGTTGCACCCGGTAGCCCATTTCGAGGGCCGTCATGTCCTCCGACTCGAAGGTGTGGGAGCCCGAGACGCGAACCAGCGTCGGCGGAACGGTAGGCTGGAGACTCGTGTAGGCGAAGGCCAGGTCGCTGTCCGCCTGGGCCGGGGTCCGGACCGCCCTCGCGGCGGAGAACCAGATCGAGTGGTTCTCCGCGGGTCGAATGGACAGGCGCAGTCCGGGCTCCGCCTCGAAGCGGGTGTAATTGTTGTACTCGAACTTGGAGCCGATCGTCATCTTGACGGCCTCGTGAAGGGCGACCTCGTCCTGGATGAATGCGCTCGCGATGTCCGAGACTTTGTGGGGGTGGTTGAGCGTCGCCTCGGGTGTGTTGTCGAGATTGCTCCTCGACCAGCGGTATCCCAGGCCCGAGGTGAGCTGCTGGCCCCAGAAGAGCTTCACCTGGTGCTGGAGGTCGAAGTCCAGGGTGTCGCGAAGTTCCTCGATGACTGGCTGGCGGTACTCGGTGTGATCGTAGTAGAACTGGGTTTGAAGCTTGGAATCGGCCGCCAGCTCGTGCTCCCAGCGCAGGAGCAGGTTTCCGCCGGAATACTCCGTCGCCTGGTTGGTGATCCGGGAGAAGGGGGCCGTGGCGCTGAAGATGGTCTGCACTCCGTCCGCCAGGACGCTGTAGTAGTCGCCCTGGAACGTGACGGAATCGGAGGGGCGGGGCGTCCAGTCGAAGCGGAAGCCCCCTTGGGAGCCGTCCCAGTCATCGTCCACCCCCTTGCCGGGGCCGCGATCGAACGACTTTCCGTAGACCCGGTAGGCCAGATCGTCCCCGATCATGCCGCCCCAGCGCGTGGACCCGAAGGCCCGCTCCTGGGTGCCGCCGCCGCCGGTGATCCGGCCGCCCTGGGTGTCCTTGGCCTTCTTCGTAATGATGTTGATGACGCCATTGACGGCGTTGGCGCCCCAAACGGTCGAGCCCGGCCCGCGGATGACTTCGATCCGGTCCACGTCCTCCAGATCCACGTCCTGGGCTGGCCAGAGGACTCCGGAGAAGAGGGGCGTATAGACGCTGCGGCCGTCGATCAGGACGAGCAGCTTCGTGGAGAAGAGGTCGGAGAATCCCCGGGAGGCGACGAGCCACTTGTTGGAGCTGAGGCGGGCGACGAACATACCGGGAACCAGCCGCAGGGCCTCCGCGATGGTGGTGGCGCCCGTGCGCCGAATGTCCTCGCCCCGGATGACGGTGACGGCGGCGGGGGTATCCATCAGGGAGTGTTCGCTCTTGGAGACCGACGTGATCTCCACCTTCATCAGATCCTCGAGGCTCAGCTCGGACAGATCTTGATCCGTCTTAGGGGGCTTCTTCTCCGGCTCCTGCTGCGCGGCGAGGGCGCGAGCCAGGAAGAGGAGCGTCGCTCCAACCAATAAGAATGCTTTCCGCACGGTTCCTCCCTTTCCCTTCCCTGTCATCCGGCAGCCGCTGCCGCCAACTCCTTCATCTTCGATAAAACCGCGGCGAGCTCCTGCCGTTCGGCCCCCCCCAGGGGCGCCTTGCTCTCGAGGCTCCGTTTGATCAGATGTTCCCCGGTCCGCGCCGTCGTCCCCAGCTCTCCGAATCCGTACGTGCCCGCGCTGCCCGCCAGACTGTGGATCTGACGGTAGGTCGTGAAGCAGAGCTCCTGGGACCAGTCGGCAGCCAGGAACGCGGAGACCTGCTCCTCGACCCGGGCGACTTTCTGGGGGAGGTCCGCGGCGTATTTCTTTTTCAGCTTCGCGAGCTGATTCTGGGCGCCCTCAGCCGGTTCCGACATGTTCCTGCTCCCAAAGTGTCTTGACCGCCACGGCCAGGGTCATGGGATCGAAGGGTTTGGCGATCACGCCCAGGCCTCCGATGTCCTTGTAGCGCGACACTTCGTGGGACTGGACCTTCGCGGTCATGAAGATCACCGGGTAACCGGCCGTCGCGGGGTCGGCCCGAAGCTGCTTCAGAGTCGAAGGACCGTCCAGCCCGGGCATCATCACGTCCATCAGGATGAGGTCGGGATTGTAGGCCTTCACCCGGTCCAGGGCCTCCCGGCCGGAGCTGCACATCTCGACGGTGAACCCGCCGACGGCCTCGAGCGCGATGCGCGCGACCGCCTGGATGTCCGGCTCGTCCTCCACCATCAGGATCCGACGAAGTTCTTTCATAGTCCGTGTTCCTTCATGCGCGGCCTCTTCATGAGCAGGTTCCATGCCAACGCAAGTACGCGCACCCTTTCCCCGGTTCGGGCCACAGGCTACAAAAATGTCGGTCTTTGCTCCAAATGTGAGGGCTGCGTTCAGAATCCCCGATTGATTCGGAGCCCGGGATTCTGACCCGCTTCCTTGGGAGGAGCAGAAGGGGCCGGCAGTGTCACCGCCTTGAGCGTCGTGGAGGATCCGCCTCCGGAGATGCCTTTGAGGATGAGGCGGAGATCGCTGGGACTGGTGGAAGCTCCCATCGACTCTTCTTCGGTGATGGTCCGGCTCTGCACCAGCTTCGCCAGGGACTGGTTGAACGTCTGCATCTTGTAGTAGTCCCCGGATTGCGCGATCGCCTTCTCGATCTGGGTGGTCTTGCCCTCCGCGATCAGCTCCCGGATGTTGGGGGAGTTGATCATGACCTCGATGGCGGCGACCCGGCCGTTGCCGTCGGCCCTGCGCAGGAGCCGCTGGCTGACGACGGCCTGCAGCGTCAAGGCGAGCATGGACCGTACCTGGTGGGACGCCTCCGCCGGGAAGGCGTCCACGATGCGGTCCAGGGTCTGCTTGGCATCGTTGGTGTGCAGCGTCGAGAAGACGAGGTGACCGGT
>DATGFI010000627.1:0-5280 GCA_035309205.1 Planctomycetota bacterium
GACCATCGTCGGGGGGATCCTCATTGTGTCGGGAGGCATCTTGATCGCAGTCTGGAGGGCGCCTGAGCCTGCCTAGCCGCAGCTCCCTCCACCATGGCCGCGTGTTTGCCCCCCTTTCATGGTGGAAGCCGGATCTACCCAGGAGGACTCAGGAATCCGCACTGCTGGGGGGGGGGCGGCGGAGATCCCAGCATGACGGTTGCACAGTGTGGGCGGAGCACCCCCAAGAGGAACTTGACGATGAAAATGATCGAAGCCATCATCCAGCCCTACAAACTTGAAGATGTCAAACAGGCGCTCACCCTGATCGATGTTCGCGGGGTGACGGTAACCGAAGTCCGGGGCTTCGGCCGTCAGAAAGGTCAGCGCCTCCAGTATCGCGGCAACGTCTCCACCGCGGATCTGATCCCCAAGCTGAAGCTGCAACTCGTCGTCAGCGACGATCGGTCGGACCAGGCCCAGGAGGCCATCGCTCGGGCCGCGCGGACGGGGAAGGTCGGAGACGGAAAGATCTTCGTCTACCCCCTGGACTGTGTTGTCCGGATCCGCACCGGCGAAAGGAACGATTCGGCCATCTAGCCTCGGGGAGCCCTGCTTGGCGGGGGCGGGCAACGCAGGAGTGCGGACTGCGGGGGGGGAGGCATGCATGCCTCCCCGGGGAAAAAGAAAAGGCCGCAGCGGGGAGCCGCGGCCTTCCCGGAATCTTCGGCAGCTCAGTCCTTCTTTTCCCCGATCGTGACTTTGAACTTCTGCTCCTTCGACTTTCGCAGAACGGTCAGTGTGGCTTCCTGGCCAACGCGGGCGCTCGACATGAAGGACGCCAGCGACTCCTCGCCCTTGACCGACTTGCCGTCGATCTTGGTCAGGATGTCGTTCTTCTTCAGGCCTGCCTGCTCGGCGGGGCTGCCGGGCAGGATCTGCGTGACCAGGAGGCCCTCGCCGTCGGCCAGATCCAGCTGCGCGCGCAGCTCGTCGGGGAGGTCCTCAGGCTGGATGCCCAGCCAGGGGCGCGACTTCTTGGCCTCCGCCTTCTTCGGCTCCGCCTTGCGGGGCTCGGCCTTCTTGGGCGTCGGCGCGGGCTGATCGTCCGGCTCCGACTCCTTGGGAAGAAGGTTCTTGAAGCGGTCGAAGTTGAAGTTCTTGAACATCTCCTTCATCTGGTCGTTCAGGCGGTATTTCCCGTCCTTCCCCTTCTCAAAGAACTGCTCGGGATCCACGCCGAACTTCTCGAACATCTCCTTGAACTGGTCAAACGTCTCCTCGTCAAAGGCCAGGAGGTCTCCCGGCTCCTCGTCGTCCTTCGGCGCCGGCTTGCCCTTGGCCTTAGGCCCTTCCTTGGGCGATTCCTTCTTCTCGAGGAATTTCTTCACCCGCTCGCGAAGATCGTCCTCGCTCTTGCCCTGCTCCTTCGGGGGCTCCTGGGGCTGCGCATCGGCGGGATGCGGCGCCAGCACCACCGTCACGGTCCGTTTCTTTCCGTCGCGCTGCACCTCAAGTTTCACGGAGGCTCCCACCCCCGCGGCCGCCAGGATCGGCGCCAGTTCCTGCATCGAGTCGATCGCGCGGCCGTCCACCGTCAGGATGACGTCGTCGGGCTGGAGTCCGGCCTTCGCGCCGGGGGACCCTTCGACGGTCTCGGCGACCTTGAGGCCGTTTTTCACGCCGAGGTCCTTCTTGTCCTCGTCGGTCAAGTCCATGAGCTTGACGCCCATGTAGCCGCGGGGCTTCCGCCGGGGCGTTTCGGCACGGGGCTCCGTCTTCGGGGTGGCCTTGGGAGCCTTCCCCGATTTGTTGAGCTCCTCTTCGATGACCTTCTCGATGTCCTTGAGGAGACGCTCGTCCTCGGTTTTCAGGCGCTTCTCGACCTCCTTCAGGAGGTCGCGCTTGAGGGCTTCCTTATCCTGATCCTGCGCCAGAGCCGGGACGGCGACCGCCAAGCTCAGCAGGAATGCGACGACGGACTTCATAAGACCTCCGATGTACCTGTCACATTATACGATCCGGAAGGGGGCTTGTTGATTACGCCAGAGGTTTCCGAGAGATCGAACTGGTTCGCAGGCCGAAGCGGGAGCGCACGGCATCCACCAGGGCGGTGACCCCGCGATCGGTCTGGACCACGACGTCCGCGTTCACGGCCTTGAGCTGGGCAGCCATTTCGGGGGTCGCCGCCACGTGGGCCGCGTAGTTGTGGTAGACCACGATGTAGGTCTTGCACTGCTGCCGGGCCTTGTCGAGGCTTGCGCGGACGGGCTCCTTCTCCCGCGTGGTCGCCCCCAGGTGGACGCAAATCACGTCGGGCTGATACTCGTCGGTGAGGAAGGCAACCTCGCGCTCGGTAGTCGCGACCTTGACCTCGAAGCCCTGTCGGCCGAGTTCCATTTTCATGATGTCCTGAACCTTGGGATCGCGATCGACGACGATCACCCGGCGGGTGAGCATCTTCTGCATCGTCTTGAAATCGCGCGTCGCCTTCAGGAAGTTCATGAGGTCGTTGTGCGTGATGACGTAGTTGGCGATGTTGTTCATGAACGATGCCTTGAGCTGGCCGCTCTTGATGTACTCGAGGACCTCGGTCTCTTTGCAGCCGATCATCTCGGCGGCCTTGTTCGGCGTGTAGAAACTTTGGGTGGTCATGGGCGTCGTTCGCTGAGGGTATTATATCGGCCAATTGCGGAGAGCGGGGGAAGAATTATCTCAGTCCTTCCGTTCGGCGAGTAGAATCTTCACGGGAAGGCGCTTCTTGGAGCGCAGCACCACAGCCGTAACGGTGTCACCCGGCTGGTGTTTCGCCAGAAGATCTCCCAGCTTGTCCTCGCTGACGGCTTCCCCGTCCAGCTCGACCAGGAGATCGCCCGCCTGGATTCCGGCCTCCTTCGCGGGACCGCGGACCTCAGAGACCCTGATTCCACCCGACGACCCCAGAGCCTTGCGATCGGCTTCGGTCAGATCGTCGGCGCTGATGCCCAGGTAGACCTTCCGGGCGGGCCGGGCGTCGGGGCCCGGGGCCGGCCGGCCTTGGCTCTTCTGGATTTCCGCGCGGATGATGGCCCGGATTTCCTCTCGGGTCTTCTCGTGGGAATCCCGGATTTCCTTTTCGATGCGGTCCACGATCCGCTTGATGCGCTCGTCGTCCTGCGCGAAGGCGGCGGTGGAAAGAAGGAGGGCGAAGGCCAATGCGGCGGCAGACTTCATGTTGTTCCCCCAGCTGAACCCTTCCAGCTTAGCAAAGTAACGCGTTTTATGCCTCTCAGAAATGGACGCTCCGCGAGGGCGAGGAAGAGCGGGGCGCTCTAAGCCGGGTTCTGGTCCCGCCCTTTCAGACGGGCGGCGGTCATCAATCTCGGCGCCGGATTGCTCCGGACGCTCGTAGCGGCCTACCCATAGCGCGCCTCCCCCTTGCGGAGGACGTCGGGCGGGCAGCCCCAGGCATCGCTGCGACGCGCATCTATTCGGCCTTTCTCCGGGTGGGGTTTACCTTGCCCCCGGTGTCTCCACCGGGGCGGTGGGCTCTTACCCCGCCTTTTCACCCTTGCCTGATCCCCCTTGCGGGGGCCATCGGCGGTCTGAGTCTCTGTGGCACTTTCCATCGCCCCCCTTTCGGGGAACGTGTCGCCGTTAGCGACCACCCTGCCCTTCGGAGCCCGGACTTTGCCTCGGCCTGTCAACGACCAGGCCGCGACCGCCCGCGCCCCGCTCTTCATCGCCCTCTTGTCAAAGAACCAGGAACCTTGAAGGTCTCGCCCGCCGGTCACCCCTTAGTGCCGCAAGAACCTGTTTCGGAATTCCACGAGCACCGCTTGATCCACTTCGCGCGAGCCGTCCACCTGCATCACCAGCCAGTCCGCCCGCGATGCCGCTTCCTCGGCGACCCAGCGGGCCGAGCGGATGAAGAAGGCCGACCGCTCGCGCACCTTGTCTTCCACCAGTCCGCGCAGTCCCTTGGCCAGCTGCGCATAGAACGGAGTCTCGACCCGGACATACACCACCGCGTCCGTCCGAATCCCCGCGCCTGCGGGCACCATGCGCAGTACGATCAGCGTGCTCCCCTCCAGCGGAGGGAGGATCCCCATCTGGAACACGCCGGTCGTCGCGTAAACGCGCCGGTTCGACTCCTTCCGGAGCAGCTCGAACCGAAGCCGATACCCTTCCGGATCCGCGACGGTGAAGGCGGCCGGATCCTCCGGATCCCGAGCAATCGCCCACTTGCCCCGACCGAGCTCCCGGACGACCCCGCCCGTGAACGGCATCTCGTCGAGCAGGAATTCATAGATCTCCAGGCGGCTCCGCACTTCCTCCGCCTCCAGAGGAACGACCGCCGCCACGTCCTCCAGGACGTGATCGACCTTCCTGCGCTGCTTCTCAGAGAGCCCGTCGACCGGGACGACAAAGGGGTCGACCGGGGCGGCGGAGCACGCGGCTATCAGACTTAAACCGGCGCTAAGCGCCCAGGTTCGCAAGGATTTTCTCCTCGGCGGTTTTCAGGGCGGCCCGGAGATCCGAGCCGGGGCCGCCGCCCTGGACGAAATGAGCCGACCCGCCTCCCTTCCCCAGGATCGGGGCCAGGATGTCCTTGAACAGGGGCCTCAGGTCGATCGATAGGTCCTGGCTTCGCGCCACGACGATGCTCGATGTCTCGCCGGTGCCGCCGAGAATCGCCACTTTCCCCGGCTGGGACACCAGGGCCGTCGCCACGGCGCGCAGATAGTCGATCGGCTTCCCTTCGAACACTTCCACCACGATCTTCCCGCGCGCCGCAAGGTCTCGCCCCACGAGTTCCGCCAGCTTCTTCTGCGCCGCGCCGAGCTCTCGGCGCGTCTCGGCGAAGTCGGCCTGGACGCGGTCCAGCGCCTTCTCCACGTCGTCGCGACCGGCCGAAAGCTTGAGGCCCAGCGACTTCAGGATCCTCGCGTTCTCCCGGGCCTCCGTCAGCGCCCGGTAGCCGCAGGCGAAGTGAACCCGCGTCGTCCCTTTCTGTCGCTCCGCCCCGGTCACCGAGACGACGCCGACTTCGCCCGTCGTCCGAGGATGGGTCCCGCAGCAGGCCTGGCAATCATAGTCGCTCACCGTCACCACGCGGATGCGTTCCTCGTCGGGCGGCGGCTTGCGCATGGGAAGGTTCTTCGCTTCCTCGTGGCCGAAGAAGCTGACCTGCACCGGGCGGTTCTCGTAGATGACCATGTTCGCCAGCGTCTCGGCCCGCTCCAAATCGATCGGCGAGATGTCCTTGTCGAGATCGATCGAGCATCCCTGGCGGCCCAGGTGGAAGCTCGACGTCTGCGC
>DATGFI010000628.1:0-2490 GCA_035309205.1 Planctomycetota bacterium
TGGAACGCCGGCCGTATGGCCGGAAGTACTTCAACGTCTGCTTGAAGAATTGCCGCGAAGCAGGCTTGGATCTACTTCATCGCCCGATGGGACCACCCCGCCCACCCTCAGAAAGGGATCACCGGCCGTGACAATGGACTCATTATCGCATGAAGCCGACCGTGCGCCTAAGGGAGTTTATCTCAGGCCATTGCACCGATTCCTCGATGAGGTCCGGGACGGTCCAGACGCGTGCGGACGGGCGGGCGGTTCGAAGGAGCGCGCCCCGCTATTCCCTGAGTTGGACTACCCCGGAAGGAACATTGTGGGCGAAGACCGCGATCATGCCCAGTCCGAGGATTTCGAAGATCTCCCGGACGGCAGGCGTGGCCCGAGCGAAGATGATGTCGCCCCCCAACTCCTTCGCGGTGTCCAGCGAGAAGAGCAGAGAACTGAAGCCCGAGCTGGCGATGAACGAGGTCTTCTCAAGATCGATCACGAGTCGCACCATGCCGCGGCGGAAAAAGCCTTCGATCGTTGCTTCAAGCGCGCCGATGTTCGAGAGGTCCAAAGACCCCGAGATGCGGATCACGCCAATCCCTTGAGAATGATCGAAGGCATCTATCTTGAACTCTTCCATGACGTTCCCGACCTCGTCTTTCGTATAGGAGCAATTATTTATATCACACCCATGAACAATGCATCGAAGATTCCGTATTCCATCGGCAACTTCGATGGGAATAACGGACGAGCGATCGCGGGCTCAGCCCCCCTAGATGGGCGAGAGTCTGCGAGTCAAGGTGCTCCTTGACCGAAGACGTTCGAGATTCGGACTTCGTACCGGAAGGAGGTAGTTATGGTGAGATTGCTTCTAATCTCCATCCTGCTTGCTTCCGGAGTAGGGTGCCCCTGGCGTGAGGAACGGCGGGATGGCTGGCACGAAGACCGACATGAGGATCGGCACGACGATCGCGAGGATCGACGCGATCATCATGAGGAACACGAGAACCATATCCCTTGAGGCGGCGCCCTTTAGACGACAGGGACTCTATGGTCCGGAGGAGCCAAATCTGTCGGCGCTCGGGGGAGCTCCGGTCCATGACCCAGGCGATCCGGGGGGCCGTCTGGCTCACCGCCCTCCTGTTCGTGCCTGCCTGCAAGAACGATCCGACGATCGCCCCGTCGAAGGGGGACTTCATGTTGTTCAACCCTTCGAACGGGGCCATCGGGGTTTCTGCGACGACGACCTTTGACTGGCAGGCGTCGTTCTCTGTCGATGCACCCACCTATACGATTCAGGTGTCCACGGACCCGGGGCTCGCAACCTTGATCATCAACCAGCCCGGACTGACGACGACGTCGTTCACTCCCTCAGCCGCGCTAAGTCCCGGAACCCAATACTACTGGCAGGTCCTTGCCGTCCGCCCGACGGGCACCGCGGTGTCCACGGGTGCGCCTTGGACGTTCACCACGTTCTCTCCGACGCCCGGATCCTTTTCGATAATCGCGCCGACGAATGGGTCGATGGGCGTGTCGTTGACTCCGACGTTCTCCTGGACCTCCTCGGCGGGGGCTGTCACCTATACGCTTCAAGTTGCCACGGACTCGGGGTTTGCGTCCCTTGTGGTCAACGAGCCGGGAATCACCGCGACCTCCTTCACCTTGAGTACGGCGCTGACCGCCAGTACGCCGTACTTCTGGAAAGTATCCGCGGTGAGCACGACCAGCGTGACGGCGACCGGCGCGCCCTTTGCGTTCACGACGGGAACATCCACCCCTACGAACAGCGTGACGCTCCTCTCTCCCTCGAACGGCTCGATGGCGGTATCGCTGACGCCCACCTTCAGCTGGACGGCCACGGGAAGCCCGGCGACTTATACGCTGCAGGTGTCCACGGACCCCCTGTTTGGGAGCTTCGTGATCAACCAGAGCGGAAACACGTCAACTGCGGTTACGGTGACGACGACGCTGGCGCCGATGACGCTCTATTCCTGGCGCGTCGAGTCCCTGGATGGCAGCAACAAGGTCCTGGCGACATCCCCCTCCTTTACCTTCACGACGGGAAGCTAGCGCGAAGATTCCGCCGCGAGGGGAATGCCCGGCGACGTAACCCGCAAAAGCGGGGAAGTCCGGGAAACAGGTGAACAACGTTTCGCCCGTGAAGAGCTCCACCATTGGGGGGGACTCCCTGGTTGAGGGAGCAGTCCCCGAGTGTGCCGCTGAAGGAGGAATGCCCATGAAAAGCGGTTTCCGAGCAGCGGCAGTCCTCTCGGCTATATTCCTCAGCCTGATGGGATGTTCGGCGCCCGCCCGCGGCGAAAGCGACGTGGAGAGGTGCATACGAACGGCGCCCCATCTTTCGGAGCAAGAATTCCGGAAGTATGCTCCTTATCAGACGTATTCGCTTCAGACCGAAGGGGCTGTTGCGGAGCTCAACCTTTCGCCCACGGGTCTTCCCGTGAGGAAGCCGGACGTCTCCGAATGGGTCGGGTCCGCGGCGAAGGCGGTGGC
>DATGFI010000629.1:0-12575 GCA_035309205.1 Planctomycetota bacterium
CCCCTCGAATGTCAGGTATCAGGACTTCCGGGTGTACTGGATCTCACCCACCTTTTCCTCGGCTCCGGTCTTGCCGGGCCGGTAAAAGGTCAGACTCCGGTGCGTGGCGTCGTAGACTTCCATCACGGTGCGGATCTTCACCGTCTTCCCGAGGTCGGGGCAGAATCCTTCGCTCGTGAAGGTGAAGGTCTTGCCGGCGGCGTCGGCATCGCCATCGGACCACATCGCGAAAGGCGCCAGATTGTCGATCCAGGTCAGAAGGTACTTCTTCTTCATCGGATCGTAGCCAAGCGTGCCGTGGCCGATGTAGGGCTTGCCCTGGTGCTCGCCCTTGTAGTCGATGACGAGCCAGAAGCCGTCGAAGGCCGACTTGACGCTCTCGGTCCCTTTGGTCTCCTCCTTCTTGCCGCCCTGCTCGTACGTTGCGATGGCATCCCAATCGCCCACGAACTGCTGCCTGAGCACCATGTGCTCCTTGCCCGGCTTCGGAAGCTCCTTGTGCTCCTGCGCCTCCGTCACCGACAACATCCATCCCGCCGCTGCCATCCAGGCCAAGAGTAACTTCATAAGATCACCTCCAAGAAATGGAGCCCGGACGGGTCCTGAAGTTTCGTGGAGATGCGGGGACACGTCGAAATGGGGCAAGAACGTGACGGACGTCAAGATGCCGCACGAAGGAGAAAGGCCGGGATTCCGGGAGGGCTACTTCCGCTTGGAGGCGCTCCGGCGTCCTTCGGATTTGATGCCCTTCTTCTGGAGTACTTCGACCAGCTCTTCCCAGTCTCCGCTGACGGCATCGGGGGCTTCGACCCGGATCTTGCGCGAGACGGGCAAGCTGCTCTTCTTTGCCTTGGCGATACCTTCGGTCAATGCCCGGATGAGCAGTCGCGTATACTGCCATTCGTTGGCGTCGGGCGACTTTTCCAGGCGGTCCATGCGCTCCCGGAGTTTGTCCAGCTTCACGAAGGTCGCTTCTGCGTCAAGAGTGATCATTCAGCAGCACCTCTTTCTAAGCTGGATTCTAAACTATTCACCGACAATTAGATAGGGGGGAATGAAGGGGTGTCGATTGGGTGCGTTTCCGGCGGCCGCATCGCTATTACGCCCTGGAGGGGTCTGGGTCCCCTCCTGGAGGATTCCCATGACCGATTGGAACAGGCGCAGCTTCCTGAAGGCCTCCGCCGTTGCGGCCGCAGCCTTCGCCGCCCCGACGCCGGGGACGGCTGCCCCGCGGCTCGAGACTCCCGAAACCTTGGTCAAGATCCTCTACGGCAAGCTCAGTGACAGGCAGAAGGCCGAGATTTGCTTTCCCTGGGATCACCAGGACCGGAACCGCGGCCTCCTGAGGTGTTATCTGTCCAACAACTGGCGGATCACCAAACCCGCCATCAGGAGCGACTTCTTCACGCCCGAGCAACAGGCCCTGATCCGTCGGATCTTCGAAGGCATCGTGAATCCGGACTGGATCCAGCGGTTCGATCGGCAATTCAAGGATGATTTGGGCGGATTCGGGGTCGCACAGAGCATCGCCCTTTTCGGCCGGCCCGGCGAGGGCAAGTTCGAATTCGCCCTATCGGGCCGTCACGGCACGGTGAGGTGCGACGGCTACTCGATGGACCATGTGGCGTTCGGCGGACCGATCCTCTACGGGCATGCCGCCAGCGGTTATTTTGAGAAATCAAATCATCCGGATAACGTCTTCTGGCACCAGGCCGTGGCCGCCAACAACGTCTACAAGATGTTCGATGGGGCGCAACGCATTCAGGCCCTCCTCCCGGTGGCACCCGACGAAGCACTCATTGCATTCCAGGGGAAAGATGGAAAATTCCCCGGCATTCCCATTCGGAATCTGTCGGCCGACCAGAAGGACCACGTGCAGCAGGTCCTCCAGAAGCTGATCGAGCCTTACCGTCAGTCAGACCAGGACCGCGCGGTCGCCTGCCTCAAGGCGCAGGGTGGCCTGGACGCGTGCTCGCTGGCATTCTACCAGGAGGACGATCTCGGCAACGACGGGATCTGGGACAACTGGCGCTTGGAAGGGCCCGCCTTTGTCTGGCATTACCGGGGCGCGCCTCACGTCCACGTTTGGGTCAACGTCTCCGATGATCCTTCGGTCGTCCTCAACGCCCGGAACGATTCCGGGGCGCTGAGGAAGTGAGGCCGGCTCCCGTCCGGGCGAGCCGGACCCGGAATCAGGGGCCGCCACGCACCCGGCTGCGCATCCGGCCGCCGATTCGAGGATGCTAGCGGGAAGGGGGCTTGGGCTTGTCTTTCTTTGCCTTCTTCTTTTTGACTTCCTTGCGGTGGCTGTTGTTTCCTTTGCCCACGGTCAGCTCCTATAAATGAGTGTTGGTCGACCTGACTTGTATCCCTTTTCGCCCCTCCGCGCAAGAGAGAAGGTGGGTCCGGCGGGCGCTTCCGAAGCTGCTCGCGCAGCTTGTATCGGGCGATCCTGCGGGCCCAGGCGGCGAAATTGGTGCCGTCGCGGAACCCGGCTGGCTTCTGAACGGCGACCAGGCAGACTTCCTGAAACGCGTCCTCGACGGCGTGGTAGTCGGGAAGGGCGCTGTAGAGATAGGCGAGCAGCTCGTGCCGGGACTTCAGGATCAGCCGGGAGACGGTCGCGGGATCGCTCACGACTACCAATACATGACATGCGGCACGAAGCCCTCCGACATCGTGAAAAACGATTCCGTTCTTCGACGACGGGGAGGCCAGGGGACGGGCGTCCGTCGAGGCCTGGGACTTTCGCGCCCCCTCCCGGGAATAGTGCTCCCGGAGGTGACGGGGATCTGGTAAGGTGACTCCCTCGGTACTTCGGAATGAAATCTTCGGCCACACGTGTCAGGGTCGGCTACGAGCTGGTCTACGAGTGCGCTCAACCAACCCCCATGATCCTGATGCTGAGGATGCACCCCTCGACGGTCTCCAGCCCGGTGGTCCCCGATCCAATCGCCACCGCCCCCTTCGTCCCCATCTCCACGTTCCGCGACGGATTCGGAAACATCTGCACCCGGATCGTCGCCCCGGCCGGCCGCATCCTCCTGACCACCGACGCTGTCGTGCGCTGTTCCACCGTGCCTGACCGGGTGGTCCCGTCGGCCCGCCAGAGCCCGGTTCAGGGATTGCCCGAAGAGACCCTGATGTTCCTTCTTGGGAGCCGATACTGCGAAACCGACCGACTCTCGCAGGCCGCGTGGGATTTGTTCGGGAGATCGCCGGAGGGCTGGCCTCGGGTCCAGGCGATCTGCGACTACGTCCACCGCCACATTGCCTTCGGCTACGAGCACGCCTCGTCGACCAAGTCAGCCGTCGAAGCTTTCGAGCAGGGGAAGGGTGTCTGCCGCGACTTCGCCCATCTGGCGATCGCGTTTTGCCGCTGCATGAATATCCCTGCTCGCTACTGCACAGGCTACCTCAGCGATATCGGCGTTCCGCCGCCGCACGCGCCCATGGATTTCGCCGGCTGGTTCGAGGCCTATCTCGACGGACAGTGGTTTCCGTTCGATCCCCGGAACAACACACCTCGGATCGGCAGGATCCTGATCGCGCGGGGGCGCGACGCGTCCGATGTCGCCATTAGCAGCTCCTTCGGGCCCAACACGCTCAAGCAGTTCAAGGTTTGGACCGACGAGTTGACCGCGGGTCCCTCGACGAATTGAGCCCGCGACCGAAGGCCCGGCGACGAAATGCTCCTGCAGGAGATCGACCGTGAAGACGCGTCTCGCCTGAGGGATCATCGCCCTGACGGGTGCCTGGTTGCCGTGGTGGCTGCACGCGGGGAAGCGCGACGCCCTCCGGGTCCGCCGTCCCTGGCGAGGCCCGGTCGCCCGGCGCGCCATCCCTCGAATCAGATCAACTCAGATCATCCACGCCGTGAGGCCCGCTGCACCGCGCCTTCGTCGGCTGAAGGCCGCTGATGAGCTCGCCGCCGACTCCGTTCGGCTCGATACCAGCCAGCACAGTTCCGGCTTCTCCCGGAAGGCTGGATTCGCCGGGACGGGGCCGATTCAGGATCACTACGGCCCGGGTCTGGATCGATACGATCTCCGACTGGCGATGACGGAAGCGGTCAAGGCTGCCCTGTCCCCACGGAATCGTCCCGAAGGGAGCGCAGTCCCTTCGGGGATCGCGAGGGCAGGGAAGGACTGACGGCCGCCCGATCGGAAAGCGTCCCTCGCCCGGGCCATTCGCCTCCGGGGACCGGGTCCTCCTGAGGGATGCGAGATTCAGGCGCCGGCGCTCTCTTTTCCGAGGCTCTCCGAGCGACGGATACGGAATCTAGGCGTTCAGGTTGTAGCCCTCGCGCGGCTTGAAGGAAAGCCACGCGTTCGCCTCCGCGAAGTTGGAGAACTGCTTCTTCTCGTTGTCCCAAAGCAGCTCCTGACCCGGAAAGCGCAGCGCGATGCAACCCAGCAGGATTCCCTGGGTGAACGGGGCCGCATAGTCGAAATTGCTCTTCGTTGCCTCTCGGTCCCTGGCCGCAGCGGCTTTCACCCATTGCCCGTAATGGTCCGTGCCTTTCAGCGTGCGATGGATGTCCTGCCAGTGCTTGTCCGCCTCCTTAACGGCAGGCGCATCGGACTTGTCGCCCAGGGCGACGACATGAGGACTGCCGGCGTGAGATCCTCCCACCGCGGTCAGCTTCGAGCCGACCACCATGCATCCATTGTCGCTCAGCTTGTAGCCCTCGCTCGCGCCGGCCGGCGCGTCGGGCAGCTTCTTGCCGTCGTACCACGTCAGCGACACGCCCTTGGGCAGGAGCGGCGTGGGGCCAAACTTGTACTCGATGATCGACCAGGACGGGTAGGCGATTCCTGCGGGGGCCGACGCCTGGGCTTTGATCGAAACCGGCAGGCCCAATTTGAAGATCCAGAAGGCCGGGTCCATGTTGTGGCAGGCCATGTCGCCCATCGCGCCACAGCCAAAGTCCCACCAGCCCCGCCAGCTGAACGGAACATAGCCCTTTCCGTAGGGGCGGTTGGCCGCCGGGCCCAGCCAGAGGTTCCAGTCAAGCGTGGGAGGGACCGGACTCTCCTTCGGGGGCTCCGTCATACCTTGGGCCCAGATCGGCCGGTCGGACCAGGTATGGATGTGATGAATGTCGCCGAAGGCTTCGGCTTTGGCCAGCTCCTCCCACAGTTTCAGGCCTGACCCTGCGTGACCTTGATTCCCCATCTGGGTGACCACGCCGTGCTTCCTCGAGGACTCGAGGAGCGCCTGGCACTCTGCGAAGGTCCGAGCGAGCGGCTTCTGGACATAGACGTGCTTTCCCCGGCGGATGGCGTCCAGGGCCGCCGCGGCGTGGACGTGGTCCGGCGTCGAGACCACCACCCCGTCGATTTCGTTCTCGTGCTTGTCGAGCAGCTCCCGGTAATCCTTGTACTTCGGCAGCTCGGCATGCTTGGCAAACACCTTCTTGGCGTTGTTCTCATCGACGTCGCAGAGCGCGACGAGCTTGGCGCCGGCATTGAGCATGGCGTCCCGGTCACTTTCGCCCTTGCCGCCGCAGCCGATCTGGGCGAAGCGGAAGGGTTCTCTTCGGGAGCCGAAGGCCAGCGAGGGGGCCACGGCGGCCGCGGCGGCTCCGGCGGTCGTCGTCTTCAGGAAGCTCCGGCGGGAAAGAGGAGTCGGCGCAGTCATGGAAGGTTCTCCTTGTTCGAGATCAACTATATAACGGAATTTGCCGGCGACGATGGTGCGATCGGCGGATTTCTGGAAGAAAGCCGGCGCCGGAACCGAGCGAGAATTCCCTTCCGGGAAGATCCGCTGGATCGGCGAGGCTCCCTGACCCCGAAAGCCCGGGCGAATTACTTCCTATTCGGCGAGCGAACTTCGCGCCATGACGGGATAGACTTCCATCAGGAATCCACAGGGGAGGGAATATGGCCACGAAAGCCGGTCTGGGCGTCACCCGGTCCCAGCTCGATGCCGGACGCAAAAAGATCGCCGCTTCCCTGAAGGACGCCCGGCTCGAGGATCTGTACCACCGCATTCCCTCGGAGATGTCCTCGCTCCTGGGGGCCGGGGGAATCCGTTTCTTCCTCCGCGATCCCCTGACGGAAGAGCTGTATGCCAGGACCCCGGAGGCCTCGCGCATCCGCGAAACCCGCGTCGCTGCCGATCCTTCGAGCGTCGTGGGCTACGCCGCGATGACGCGGAAGACCTCGTTCGCCTGGAAGCGCGATCCCACGCTCGGGGAGAAGCGCTATGTCGTCGCGGTTCCGGTGCTCTCCGGCGGCGACCTGGCGGGCGTCATGGAACTCACCCACGGCGCGAAGGACGCCGTCATCGACGAAGACCGGCTCAAGATCTTCAATGAGCTCGTGCTTCTCGCGGGCAAGCGCCTCCAGGAAATCCTCTCCGAGTCCGTGCGCGCCACGCCTTACGACTACCTCTTGGAAAGCGGAGCGATCACGCGCGATGTTCTCCGCCGGGCCCGCGAGCAGGCTGCCAAGCAGGGCCGCTCGGTCGAGGACGTCCTCCTGACCCAACACCGGGTCGACAAGGTCGCGCTGGGCCGGAGCCTTGCCGAGCACTTCGAGTGCCCCTTCTCGCCCTCGCCTGCGGACCGCCCCGCCGCCGCCGATCTGCTCCGTCGATTCTCTCCGGAGTTCCTCCGGACCCATGCGGTACTTCCCGTCGGTTGGAAAGGCGACCAGGTCGAGGTCATCGTCGTCAACCCGCACAATCTGATGCTCGTCGACGACCTCGGCCGCCAATTGGGAACGGAGCGGATCGCGCTGATCGTCGCCGTGCGCGAGGACATCCTGGGGGCGCTCGACAAGGTCCTCGCCCCTGCCGGGAGCTCGACGCCGGCCGAACGGAGCGACCCGACGGCCGAGGACACCGAGTGGGAGCCGCTCGTCACGGAAGAGTCGGGCTACGATCTGGCCAAGGGGCAAAACGCCCAGATCGATTCCAAGACCATCCGGCTTGTGAACGATGCGATCCAGTCCGCAGTCGACCGCGGCGCGTCGGACATCCATTTTGAGACGACGACGACCGGAGGGCTGTCGATCCGCTTTCGGGTCGACGGGATCTGCCACGAGTACATGCAGGTGCAGGAGGCCTGCGCAAGACCGGTCGTCTCCCGCCTCAAGATCATGTCTCAGCTCAACATCGCCGAGCACCGCCTGCCCCAGGACGGAAAGATCCGGCTGAAGGATAAGAGGGGACGGAAGACCGACCTTCGAGTCGCGATCATGCCCACGCACGGGGGCAACGAGGACGTCGTGCTGCGGCTCCTGCCGGAGTATCAGGTTCTCAAGCTCGACCAGATCGGGATGGAACGGGAGAACTTGGAGCGATTCCGGAAGGTGATCGAGCAGCCCCACGGGATCGTGCTGTGCGTCGGCCCGACCGGGTCGGGCAAGACGACGACGCTGCATGCCGCACTCGCCCACGTGAAGGGGCCGACAGTGAAGGTCTGGACGGCCGAGGATCCCATCGAGATCACGCAGGAAGGCATCCGGCAGGTCCAGATGCACGCGCAAATCGGTCTGACGTTCGAGCGGGCTCTCCGAGCCTTCCTCCGCTGCGATCCGGACGTTGTCATGATCGGCGAGATCCGGGATCGAGAGACGGCCGACGCTGCGGTCGAGGCGTCGCTGACCGGGCATCTGGTGATGTCGACGTTGCACACGAACAGTGCGCCCGAGACCGTGACGAGGCTCCTGGAAATGGGACTGGACTCCTTCACGTTTGGGAGCAGCCTGCTGGGGGTTCTGGCGCAGCGGCTCGTGCGCCGCATCTGCGACCGCTGCGCGGAATCCTATTCCCCGGCGGGCGACGAATTCCAGGAACTGAAGGCGCAGTTCGGGGACAACGCGAGATTCGAGGCTCTGAAGGTGGACCGCAAGAAAGTGACGCTGGCGCGCGGGAAGGGCTGCGAAGCCTGCTTCGACACGGGATACCGCGGCCGGGTGGGCATCCATGAGTTCCTGGTCGTGACGCCGGCGGTACGGAAGCTGATCCAGCAGCGGGCGCAGGCGGACGGGATCGGAAAGGCGGCCCGCGACGCGGGGATGCTGACGCTGAAACAGGACGGTATCCGCAAAGTGCTGAAGGGGCAGACCGACCTCAAAGAAGTCGTGTCGATCACGCTGGAAGAGAATCTCTGAGCGGCGGGGGAGGTCGGAAGGCGTCCGTCCCCGACGAGGACAGCGGAATGGGGACGGGGCGGCGGACCCTCGCGATCGCCTTCCACGGCCTTCGGGCAAGGGAACAAGAGGAGCGGGCCTTCTTCGGCGACTGGGCGCCGATTTCCGGCCCTCCCCTTTCGGCTTTGTGGTGAAATTGTTCCTCATATGGCCGACGAGCTTCCCCGCCGAATCGGATTCTGGGGCGGCTCCGCCCTCATGGTCGGCATCATTCTTGGAAGCGGGATCTTCCTTGCTCCCACCGTCATCGCCGGCATGCTCGGCAGCCCCTGGGTCGTGTTGGCATTCTGGGTGGCGGGCGGAATCCTCTCTCTCTTTGGAGCGCTCACGTTTGCCGAACTCGCCGCCGCCCTCCCGCGCTCCGGAGGCATCTATGTCTACCTGAACGAAGGACTCGGACCCCGCGTCGCGTTCACTTTCGGGTGGACCTACCTATTGCTCATCAAACCCTTCGCCGCCGCCGCCGTCGGCATCGTCTTCGCCAATCACCTGAACGCCCTTTTAGGCGTCGACTGGAATCCGCCCATCGTCGCCTGCGTGATGATCCTCCTGCTCACCGCCGTCAACGCCGTCACCGTTCGCGGCAGTTCCGTCACCGCCATCGCCCTGACCGCCCTCAAACTGGCTTCCCTCGGCGCCATCGTCGCCCTGGGCCTCCTCCTGGGAAAAGGCTCGGCTGCGAATTTCGCAAGCACCCCGGCTCCTGTGCCCCTCTGGAAAGCGGCCGCTCCCGTCATGTACGGCGTGCTGTGGACCTATGACGGCTGGGCGGACGTCTCCGCCGTCACCGGTGAAGTCGAGAATCCCGCCCGCACCCTGCCGCGCATCCTCTTCATGGGCACCGTTGCGACCGTGGGCGTCTATGTCGTCGTGAATGTCGTCTACTGCTCGCTCATTCCGCTCGCCGAAATGCGCCACCTCACTACCGTGGCACCCGTCGTCCTGGAACGCCTCCTGGGCGGCGCCGGAGGCCGCGCCGTCGCGGCCATGATAGTCCTGTCGACCCTGGGCGCGACGCATGCCGCGGTCCTGACCGGCGCTCGCGTGACTTGGGCCCAGGCCCGCGACGGGCTGCTCTTCCGATTCCTGGGCCGCGTGCACCCGACCTTCCGGACCCCCGACGTCTCCCTGTGGATCCAGGCCGCGCTCTGCTGCGCGTCCGTCGTCTACCTCCGCCGCTTCAAGGATCTCTCTGAAGGCTATGGATTCCTGATGTGGATCTTCTACGCTCTGACCGCCGCGGCGGTGCTGATCCTGCGGCGGCGACGACCCGACCTCGAGCGCCCGTACAAGTGCTGGGGTTATCCGGCTGTTCCGCTCGCGTTCATCGTCGCATCGGTGGGGATGACGGCCCTTTACATCGCCCAGAGCCCTCGTCAGACCCTGCCATGGCTGGCGGTGCTCCTGCTGGGTCTGCCCGCCCACATCATCTGGACGCGGTTTGCGGGAACCGGCAGGCCGGCCGAATCGCGGACTGGCCCGGCATCGCTGTGATGTCCCCGCCGCCGGCTCTCCCGGCACCGGGCTCGATGAGCTGGAAGGTCATCCTTATCCAGGAGCGGCGGCAACCTCCTGGGGCTGAACTTGCTTGTGCAGATCGTCAGCCTGATTCCCCTCGCAGGAGCGCGGGGACCTTCCCGAAGTCCCCCCTCGAAACGACGGGGCACTCTCCCGGGAACTTGGGCTCCGGCTCCCGGCTCCCCAGGCGCAGATCCATGCCCTTGGTTCTTGCCGGGGATCGGCTATCCAGGATAAAGCGGAAGGCGGTCGGAGGGGAGCCGCGGGGCGTCGCTGAGATCCGGCAGCTCTTCGAGCACGGGGGAAAGGGCCAAGTCGAGGCGCTCGGTGGGAAGCTCCATGGGCGTCCAATCCACTGAGCGGTTCACCACCACGGGCGCATCGGAGATGACAGGCGCACGGTCTCCACGCGCGCGGTCCAGCTCTGCTCGCAATTTCTCGTTCTCCTCCTTCAGCCGGAGGATCTCCCGTTGCGCTCGGCGCAACTGGCGATCGCGTCCGCGCAGCTCGTCCCGAAGGGCTTTCTTCTGCTCGATGTGGACTCGGACGGGATCGCTGGGGATGGTGAAGTCCACCAGCCGGAGGGGAGCGCCGCACAGGGGGCAGGAGCGGCCCTCCGACGGAGTCCCTTCAGGGGCGCGGAAGCGCTTGCCGCAGCCGCACACGAAGATCAAGGCCCATCCTCCCGCTCGCAACCCATGGGGCCCCCCCATATGGGGACTATGGGTATTATACGTCCATGCACGAAACCGGGCTCAATTATTGTTGGACTAGACCCGGCGCATCGAGCCGCAGGCGGAGCAGAAATTCCAGTTCTCCTGGTTGACGTGGCGACAGTCGGGGCACATGAGGCGATCCCGGTCACCCTCCGTCAGCCAGGCCTCTTCGGGCGGCTCGGGACCTTCGGTCGGTGGTGCTTTCAGGCTCATTGGAGCGAAGAGGTCCACCTGGCGGGAGCAGGGCTCGCAGAGGTGCAACTCGGTCGGACGGCACTTGACGAGGGTGGTCAGGTGTACCGTGGCAGGGCCGGCGCCGCACTTCTGGCACGCGATCACCGCGCCTCCATTATTTTGAGGCGGCGACCTCCGGGATTTCCGACATGATTTTCTCAAGGATGGAGTCCGGGCGGATCCCCTCCGCCTCGGCCTCGAAGTTGAGAATCATCCGGTGCCGGAGGGCGGGGAACGCCGCCTCCTTCAGGTCGGAAAATGCGACGTTATAGCGGCCCTTCACGAGCGCGAGGATTTTGGCGGCCCGTACGATGGACTGTGCCCCGCGCGGGCTGGAACCGTACCGGAGGTATTTCTTCGCGATCGCGCTACCCTCCGCGGGATGCGTCGCGAGGACCAGCCGCGCCGCGAACTCCTTTACATGGGAGGCGATCGGCACTTCCTTCGCCAGGGCCCGCATTGCGAGGATGTCCTGGCCCGACAGGATCGCCTGGGCGGCGGGCCCTTCCTTTCCGGTCGTCCGGTCGATGACCTCCATCAGCTCATCGAGCTTCGAGGCCGGGACCTGCACCTTGAAAAGAAAGCGGTCCACCTGGGCCTCGGGCAGAGGGTAGGTGCCTTCCATTTCGATCGGATTCTGGGTCGCGAGCACGAAGAACGGTTCCTCCAGCGGGTAGCGCCTGCCGCTGACCGTGACCGACTTCTCCTGCATCGCCTCCAACAGGGCAGACTGGGTCTTCGGCGTCGCCCGGTTGATTTCGTCGGCGAGGATCAGGTTGCCGAAGATGGCGCCCTTCTGGAACTCGAACTGCTTGCGGCCCTGGGCGTCCTCGACGACGATGTTGGTGCCCAGGATGTCGGCCGGCATGAGATCGGGGGTGAACTGGATCCGCGAGAATCGGAGGTTCAGGCACTGCGCGATGGTGCGAACGAGCAGGGTCTTGCCGATGCCGGGAACGCCTTCGAGGAGCGCATGTCCCTCGGCCAGGATGGAAACGATCACCTGCCGGACGACTTCGCCGTGCCCGACGATGACCTTGCCGATCTCACGGGTGAGGCTTTCGACGTTGTCACGGAACTTCTTGGCCTGGTCTTCGATGCTCATGGAAGGTGCTATTCAACACAATGGGACGTCGAGGGGCCAAGAAATGTTTGATCTGGAACAGCCTGCCCCCGAGACATCCGAGCCTCCCGCGGCCCGATGCCCTCCGCGGCGGTTCGTGGCGGGTCTTCCGCCCGAGTCAGGCCGGGCCGGTCCGGAATCGGGAATCGCTGAGCCGGGAAGGGGCTTCGCCGAATGATCAAGGTCGGCGCCCGGGAGGGGACTGGGTCTCTAGTACTGCTTTCTGAGGCGAGAACTCGGCACGCCCATTTCTTCGCGGTACTTGGCGATTGTCCGGCGCGCTGCGGTAATTCGGTATTTGTCCTTCAGCAGTCGAACGATCTCCAGGTCCGACAGCGGGTTCTTCTTGTCCTCGCCGTCGAGGATCTCGCGGATCTTCTCCATCAGCGCCAGGCGAGTCTGCTCGTCCGGAGCCTGCGCGGACCCGTCCAGGGGCGGCGCCGGAGGAAGGCCGAAGGGCGCAGGCTGGTGGTCCGCTTTTGGGGCCGCCGAAGCGAAGAAGAACTTCAGCGGGAAGATGCCCCGCGGCGTCTCCACCCACTTCTCCGAGATCGCACGGGACACCGTAGACAGATGAATTCCCAGCGCGTCGGCGACCTCCTGCATTTTGAGCGGGCGCAGGTGCTCGATCCCCTGCTCGAAGAAATCCAGCTGGTGCTTGAGGATCTCGTTGGTGATGCGGTAGATGGTGCCCCGGCGCTGTTCGATTGCGGTGATCAGCTTGCGGCCGGCGTCCATCTTGCGCTTGATGAATTCGCGCTCGTCCTTGGAGAAAGTCGGCTCCTTGGAAAGCTCGGTAATGAGCTTCTCCTCGTCCTCGGT
>DATGFI010000630.1:0-9668 GCA_035309205.1 Planctomycetota bacterium
GCTCGGGCGCGGCCTCCTCGATGTCACCGGCGACACCAACCGCACTTACCGCTACCACCTCACCGAGGCTGGGCGGGCGCGGCAGGCGGAAATTTTCCGGCAGCTCTCCGGCGAGATCTTCGAACTCTACACCCAGCTCAAGCACGAGCTCAAATCGGCCGCCGACACCGAATTGGCCCGGCGAATCGTCGACCTCGAAGGGGGCGCCATCGAGGCCCAGTCCGCCTGACGGCGCCGCGCGAAGGGGAGGGAAACCATGAAGATTCTGATCGTCGACGGGCCCGGGGTTCATCCGCGCACGGCGGCTCGCGCCCTGGGCTCGGGCCTGCATGCGAAGGGCCACGGAGTCATCGTTCACCCGCTCCAGATGGAGAAACTGGGTTGGTTCAAGAGCCAGTCGCTTTCCAGGCGCGCTATTCAGGTCCTGGAAGTCCACCAGCCCGACGTCGTCCATGTCCTGTCCTCCGAGCCTTGGGTCGCTGATGCGTTCACGGGCCGTGGCGTTTCCGTGGTGCACTCCGCACTCGACCGATCGTCCGGAGCGGACTGGGTCGTCGCTCCCAGCCGGCAGGCTCTGGCCCGAATGGGCCGGCAGGCGCCCACGGGCGAGAACCGGTCGTCCGTGTTCCCCTATCCGATCCTCATCGGCGAGACTCCCGGCCATCCGGGAGGCTACGTGCTCGCCCACGTGCCCAAGGGCGACAGGATCGCACGGAAGTGGATCAACGAAGCCGGCGCGCTTCATCGGGATATTCCGATCCGCTTCGAGGGAAACCCCGAGGAAGCCCGGGTCGTGGTTTCGATGACGTCGCGCGAAGAGCTCTGGCCGATCGGCGTCGCCGAGGCGATGGCCGCGGGAAGGCCCGTGATCGCCGGCTGGAACGGGGTCGCCTCAGAATTCGTCCTCGAAGGCGTGACCGGATATCTTTCCGCTCCGGGAGACATCCAGAGCCTGGCGATGCATCTTCAGGTCCTGTGGAGTCGGCCCGAGGAAGCGGTTACCCTGGGCCTGGCAGGTCGGGAGGAGGCCGCGGCTCATTTCGGAAGCGAAGAGCAAGTGCGCACCCTCCTTAGATGGTACCTCCGGGCCGGCGTTTCCCGGCTGGCGGTCTAGGAGGAACCCGAACGCGGAAGGGACGCAATCGCAGGGCCGACCGGGGTCCGAGATCCCCGGCCCCAGCGTCCTAAGGCCGGGTCTCCTCCACATCGATCAGGCTCGTCGGACGCGACTCCTCCTCCACGGAGCGCCGGACCACGATGTTGTCGATCCGGATGGTCCCCAGGGGAGAGGTCGTGCCCTTGAAGATGGAGAACCCCACTTCCCGGATCTCCCCCGGCATCTGGCCCGATTGGGGAGAGCGTCCGTCCCACTGGATCTTCACGTCGCCATCCCCGTCGCGCTCCATCGTGACCCGGGTCCTGACGGGCCAACCGGCCTTGTACTTGAGCGACGAGCGGCTCTTCCCGATGACGGAAGTCAGGGCGACGGGAAGCCTCGCATCTCCGCCGACGACGCCCGCCGAGACCAGCGGTGCGGGGACGCGTTCGGCGATCTGCCTGAGAATGTGGCTTGACCTCCACTGGATCTCGGCATCTTTGGATCGGACTGATTCCGAAAGTCGGGCGACTGCGGGGCGTCCAATGGCGATCAATTCGCGCGTCGCCCTTTCTCGGGTTTCCCACTCATCGTCGCCGAGCTGCTCGACCAGAGTCGCCACCTTCTTGGAGATGGTCTCATCGTCGGCTCCAGGTTCCTTCAGGTCGACCGTGAGGAGGAAGCCGGCCGCCGCCGAGTCGCTGGATTCCATTTCGAGGTCGAAAGAGAGCTCAAAGCCGGCCAGAACCGGGAATTTCCGGAAGACCAGGCGGCAGGGCGTCGCCGCTCCCCTTCCGTTGGCCGATTCCGTGATCAGCAGAGCCCCATCCTGCACCGCGCAGGTGAGGTCCTTGTCGACCAGGAACCGCTCGCTCAGGGAATCCGGACGGGAAAAGTCCTCGAAGAATTCAAACACCTCCTCCGGGGCGGCCTTCGCGGGGCTGGCGACGGGATTCCCATAGTACAGGAGGTAGCCGTCGGAGGAGGCCGCCCGGACGTCCTCGACCATCCTGAAGCTCAGAAGCAGGGTTCTCGCGTGGCCGGGCTGGACGAATGAAGGAAGGCGGACGCCTTTGTGGATCAGGGCCAGGTCCCCGAAGTCGGTCCTACAGCGGTCCCGGATGCCGAGGTAGTCGGGGTCGATCTCGACCTGCATGGTGAACCCCTTCTCGAGGGGCCTGTCGAGACGGTTGTTGACGGCAATCGGGCGCCGAAACTTCCAGTCCCGGTTCCACCACCCCTCGCCGCCGGAGGCAGGAGCCAGGAGAACGAGTGCCAGCAGAAGAGGCTGCATACCGGGTTAGACGCTCCCCCGGGGTCCCGAGGTTCCCGAAATTTCTTTCCGCCCGACCCTCTGCAGAACTATACTCTGCCCCGATGCACACTGCCACGCTCATCAAGGACTGCGCCGTCGCCACGGGAGTCGATTACATCCCAAGGAGCGATCTCCTGATCGCCGGCGGGAAGATCCGCCGGATCGCCCCGCGGATTGCGGCGGGCTCGGCCCGCGTGATCCCCGGCGCCGGGCTCCTCGCCTCCCCCGGCCTTATCGACACCCAGTTGAACGGCGGCTTCGGGCATTCATTCAGCGACGCCACCCCGGCGGAGGTGGCCGAGGTCGGCCGGAAGCTGCTCACGTTCGGCGTGACGGGATATCTTCCGACGCTGATTTCGCAGCCCCGGAAGACCACGCTCCGCGCCATCCAGGCCCTCGTGGCGGCGTCGAAAATTCCGGGAGGCGCTTCGATCCTGGGGATCCACCTGGAAGGGCCTTTCCTGGCTCCCAAGCGCAACGGCGCTCATCAGCTGAAGAATCTCCGCCTACCCACGCTGGAGGAATTCCGGGAGTATCATCGTGCGGCACGCGGCCTCCTGCGGATGATGACGCTCGCCCCCGAACGGAATGGGGCCCTGGAGGTGATCCGGGAGGGCACGCGCCGAGGCGTGATCATGAGCGCCGGGCATAGCGAGGCGACCGCCGCTCAGATCTCGACGGCGGTGTCCAAAGCCGGGCTGCGCCACGTCACCCACATTTTCAACGCAATGTCACCGTTGCACCATCGCGAGGAGACGATCCTGAACGCCGCCCTGCTCATCGATAGGCTGTCCTGCGGCTTCATTTACGATCGGGACCACATTTCGAGCGGGCCCGCGACGCTGCTGCTCCGGCTTAAGCCGGCGGGCCAGCTGGTCCTCGTCAGCGATGCCGTCGCCGCGATGGGCCTGCCGGACGGGGAGCTGAGGCGGGACGGCGAGGTCTATGTCATCAAGGACGGTGTCGTCCGCGTCAAGAGCAACGGCCGACTGGCGGGAAGCGCATCGTCGATCCTCGACGGCGTCCGCCGGCTGGTCGAGGACACGGGCATCGCGCCGCATCGTGCCCTGTCGTTGGCCACTCATGCTCCGGCGCGGCTCCTGGGGCTCGAGGGCCGCAAGGGCATGCTCAAACCGGGAGCCGACGCCGACCTCGTCCTGCTCGATCGCAGCCTCATGGTGCGGATGACCTTCGTGGGGGGAGAACTGCTCCATGGAAATCATCATTGAGCCCGACGCGACCGCCCTGGCCGAACGCGCCGGACAGGTCGTCTTTGCGGACTTGGCGAAAAAGCCCGACCTTGTCCTTGGCTTGGCGACCGGAAAGACTCCCATCGGCCTTTACGAGAAGCTCAGGGCCCGCCCCGACGCCTTCGCGCAAGTGCGCTTCTTCAACCTCGACGAGTTCTTCGGCGTGCCGCCCTCGGACTCGAACAGCTTCAACTATTTCCTGCACTTCCACCTGATCCGGCACATCCGGCACCAGGAGAAGAACCTGCATCTGCTCCGCGGGGATGTGAACGATCTCGAGGCGCTGTCCCGCGAGGTCGAAGAGAAGATCAAATCCGTCGGTGGAATCGACCTTCAGATCCTGGGGATTGGAAAAAACGGGCACATCGGGTTCAACGAGCCCGGGTCATCGCTGGGCTCGCGTACACGCCCCAAGACGCTGGAGGCGTCGACGCTCGCGGAATACATGAAGAACATCGACAGCCGGGCGCCGGTATCGAGCTTTGCCATCACCATGGGCGTTGGCACGATCATGGATTCACGGCACCTCTTGATGCTGGCTTCCGGCAGCGGCAAGGCCGAGATCATTCGGGAGATGGTGGAGGGGCCGATCACCTCTGAAATCCCCGCCACCTGCCTGCAGCTGCACCCCCGGGCGACGGTGATCCTGGACGAGGAGTCCGCCGCGAAGCTCAAGCGCCGGGACTACTACAAATGGGTATTCGAGAACAAGTGGCGCGTCGGCCAGAAGTAGACCGTCCACGGGGAGTTTCGCCGTGATTCTCACCGTCACCGTCAATCCGGCGCTCGACTACACGATTCGCCTGGACGCGCTCGAGATCGGAAAGCGGGCCCGGTATCGCGACCCCTCCATCGATCCTGCGGGCAAGGGCATCAACGTTGCCCGTATGGTGCGGCGCCTCGGCGAGGCGACCATGGCTCTGGGGTTCGCCGCCGGACCTACGGGAGACCTGCTCCGGCAGCGCCTGGACCAGGAAGGCGTACCCCACGATCTCCTCCCGACCCCCGGACTCACCCGCATCAATGTGACGCTGCTCACCGGGCCCGAGGGCTCCGCTACGCACCTTCATGGTGCCGGGAGCCCGATCCGTCCCGAGGATCTCCAGAAGCTCCTGGATCGGGCATCCGAACACCTGACGCGGTCCAAGATCCTGGTCTTTTCGGGGAGTCTTCCGCCGGGCGTGTCCCCGGAGGCGATTGCAGGCCTCCTGGAGGCCGCGAAGAAGCGCCGAGTGCTGACCCTTGTAGATGCCGAGTCGGACATGCTGGCGACGGCGATCCGTGCAGGCGCAGACCTGGTGAAACCCAATAGCCTGGAGGCGGGGGAGTTCCTGGGACGCCCGGTCCTGGGAATCGAGGCAGCCGTCGCCGCGGCCCGGGATATCCAGGCGCAGGGAGTCGCCACGGTCGTCGTCACGCTGCGCGGCGACGGAGCGGTCGCCATCGACGGGGCGCGCGCGTGGCATGCCTGCCCTCCGAAGGACCTGGTGGTCCGCGCGATCGGCGCCGGCGATTCGTTCGCCGCCGGGCTGGCGGTGGCATTGGCCAGGGGCGCCGGCTTGCCGGAGGCGCTTCGTCTGGCGGCGGCCGCAGGCGCGGCGACGGCCCGGCATTCGGGCACCGGACTGGGTTCGTTGAGCGAAGTCGAAGAACTCCGCCCCCGAGTCGATCTGCGTCCCCTGGTGTGAGGTGGAATATCGGGTCGGTGGCATCCGGAGACGGGGTTACCGGGGCCGTTTCTGGGATTCAGGCAGGCCCGGCCCGCCTAGGCTTCAAACCCGTCCCCCAGTTCCAGTTTCCGCTCGCGCAGGCGCTCCGAAACCTCGTTCTGGACTTCCCGGGGAAGTTTCTTGAAGAGTTTGAAGAGGACCTTTTCCTCGTCTTCGGCGTGCCTTTCGACGGCGTCCTTGAGAACCCGCATCTTCGCCTCGAAGTCGGCCTCGCCCGGGGTCAGGTCGGAGAGCTCATCCAGGAGCGTCCGGACGATCTGATGTTCCTCCTGGGCTTCCTGAGCTTTCAGTTCCGCATCGGGAACTTCGACCAGAGAGATCGCCGGGTAGAAGATCTCCTCCTCCACCGTGGCGTGGTCGGAGAGCTCCGCCGTAAGCATGGAGAAGATGTCTTCCTTCTGCTCGATCTCCTCCGGCCCGAGACTTGCGTACGTCGAGAGAAGCTCCAGGATCTTGTGGTGATCTTCCTTCAGGAGCAAAGTGGCTTGGACCGCCTTCAGTCTCGTGTCGGGCATCTGAGTCTCCTTCCTGACAGCGACACCGCCGAAAGGATGAGCCCTTCTGAGGCGAAGTGTTACCGCCGCTGCTCATTTCTCGACGAGCCAGACAGCATCCACGATCACGTAGCCGTCCGTGTCCGCATTGGAGATCTCGACGACCGCCTTGGCGCTGCTGAAGACGTAGGTCCCTACGGCGGCGAACATCCCCTCTAGCGGCGGAGTCAACCGCTGGTTGACCTTGACCGTCGTCGTCCCGCCCGAGTGTTCGATGGAGACCGGCACGTTGGTTGCGCGATTGGGATTCGCGGTGTAGGCCACCCGGACCTCATAGCGCCCCGGCCTGGGGATCTCCACCTCGAAACGAGCCGACTTCTTCCCTTTGTCGATATTGGCGTCGTGAAGGTAGCCGGCGCCGACGTACGGTTCCTGGGCATGGCTTGTCGACCATTCCCCCGTCAGCCTCGCGCTCGCGTCGTCGATGACGAGAGCCTTGGTCTTCGGCGCGTCGGTCTCGCGGACGAGGACCTGGCCGCCTTCCAGCAGCCTGTTCTTCAGGGACTCGTAGGGAAGGTCCTGCACGCCGACCCCCGAATCGATCGCCATGACGGCCGCCGTGGCTGCAGACTGGGCCAGGATCATGAACACCGGTTCCATGCGGATGGAGCCGTAGGCGATGTGAGAGCAGGAAAGGCAGACCGGCACCAGAAGGTTCTCGCATTCATCCTTCCGGGGCGTGAGCGCTCCGTAGGCGATCCTGTAGGGTCGAGGGCAGGGGACCCCGATGTCGCCTTCGTTCTGCACCATTCCCTCCGGAGTGACGTATCGGCGGACATTGTGCGAGTCAATCGTGTAGGAACCCATGCCGACCGATGCCGGGGTCTGCTTCCGGTCCAGACAGTCGTGCTCGGTCATGACGTAGGCGCCGACCATGCGCCGGGCCTCGCGGACATAGATTTGGTGTGGCCAGCCCCCATTGTCGGTGAATTCGTCCTTCGCCAGGCCCCACCGGGACATGGCTTGGCGGACATCCCCTGGAACGCGGACATCGTTCGCCGTGAAGTACAGCAGGCCTCTCTGGTAATTCTCGTGGTCCTTGAGAATCTCGCGACGTCGCTCGTAGGTGGCTTCCGGGTAATCGTAGTTCGCCCCGATGTCATCCATGCTGAACGGGCCGTGGTTGTTCGTGTCGGTCTTATGATTTGGGATCGGATCGAACTTCCCGAAATGCTCGCGCCAGCCGCCTTCGAAGACCCGGGCCAGAAGTTCGTAGCGCTTCGCATCGTAGCCGTCGGGCTTGAGGAACGGAATCCGGTTCTCTTCGAAGCTGGTCATGCAGAGACGGTAGCAGTAGGCCTGGAGCCGTTTGTCCGATTCGCCGCGGGTCCCCGGCGGCTCCGCGCTCACCCCGTTGACGAGCCCGCTTTCCGGATGGCCGGGGACGACGTAGGGCGAAATCGGCTTCGTGAAGTGATGGCCGTGGTGGAGGACGCCGACCTGGTTGCCGTTCCAGCTCTCGCCGTAATCGGCGGTGGACTCGCGTCCGACGCGATACGTGATCCCGGCTGCGGCCATCAGGTCGCCCTCGTAGGTGGCATCGATGAACATCGCCCCCCGCCACACCGCTCCGTCGAGGGTCCTGAAGGAGACGATGCGGGAGCCTTTCTTCTGCACCCCGCCCTGGCGATCGAGCCAGCGGTCGCGGTGGACCGGGATCTTGAATTCCCGGACATAGTCCTCGAAGATCGCCTCAGCGACGTGAGGCTCGAAGATCCACATGGTTCGGCGGTCGCCGTCTACCGCCGGCGTTCCCTGACCCTTGCCGCCGTACTCGCTTTGCTTCTGCTGCTTCCAGGCCCCCGGGCTCTGGTAGTGCAGATAGACGCGATGGTAGAAGTCCCGGGACAGGCCGCCGATCACCGATTTGTTTCCGGTGTCGGTGAAGCCCAGACCCCCGCTGGAGAGGCCTCCCAGGTGGCGCTCGGGACAGACGATGACGGCACTCTTGCCCATCTTGACGGCCTGCACCGCGGCGATGACGCCTGCGGAATTTCCGCCATAGACGACGACGTCGTAGGGGTCATCGGCGGGACCGGCCATCGCGAGGAGCAGGGGCAAGATCCATCGCATCGAGGAGTCTCCTTCGTCCGAACTCGGGTTTTCGGGACTATAAGCGCGGGGGATCGAAAGGATGGCGAGAAAGAGCTCTAGCTGGCGCTGGGCTGAAGCCGTTCCTCCAGCCGGCGCAGCCGGTCCCGGGCCTCCCCGCGAGCGCCCTCGAGCTTGCGGCAGGCCTCGTGAACGGTCGAGTGGTCGCGGCCCCCGAAATGGTCCCCGATCTGGGCGAACGGCCTTCCCAGAAGCTTTCTCGCCAGGTAAAAGCAGGCTTGCCTCGCCTCGGCCGCCTCTCTGGAGCGCTCGAGAGAGTAGATGTCCGTCACCGTCACGCCGAAGTCGGCGGCGGCGGCGCGCACGATGTCCTCGAGGCGGAGCCCCAGGCTCCACTGGTTGAGGAACTCCGCGACCGCAGACCTGGCCGAGGCGAGGGTGAAGGGGGGCTGTTGGAGGACCCGCGACAGGCATTGCAGCTGATCGGTATGGCTGGATCGAACGTGAGCGGCGATGTACTCGAGGACGGCCTCGGGAACCGCGGAGAGTGCAATCGCCCGTAGGAAAGCCTTCCCCGACGGTAGATCCGGGCGGTCGATGGTGACCTCCAGGTCCGCCCGGAGCCGGGCGCGCAGGATCTTGTGGAGGCCGTCCATCTGTCGCGGATGCTTCTCGCTGGTCAACGCGGCTCGGCCGCCCCGCCCGGCGAGCGAGGCGAGGATGTCGGCCAGGGCGAGCTGGGCGTCGTCACGGCCGCACAGGAGGTGAAGGTCGTCGAACAGGAAGACGGGCGCGCTGCGGCACTTCTTCAGGAAGGCCTCGCGTCGGTCCCGCAATTGCGCCTCGCGGGAATGCCGGCGGAACTGATCGCCCGTGAAGAAGAGCACCCCGGCCTCGGGTTCCTTCGCCAGCTCCGCCTGGATCGCCCGGAGCAGGTGGGTTCGGCCCATCCCCGACGACGCATGAATGAGCAGGAGCCGCGGGGCCCCCGGCCCGCCCCGGGCGAAGGCCCGGGCCGCCGAGAGGGCTGCGCGATTGCCCGCTCCGGCGACGAAGGACGCAAAGGACGGCTCGCGCGGCGGTACCGGCGCATCGGCCGCATCGGGGAACGAATCCGCTTCGACGCTGAACTGGACGCGCACGTTGCGATTCGCGGTCCGCTGGGCGGCGGCGGTCACGGCCTCCTTGAGAAGTGATTCGACCTTGTCCTTCGCATGGGTGCTGGCGAAATGGAAGGCGAAGAGCTCCTCGTCGAGCGTCGCGGGCCGGGCGTGGCGGATCCAGAGGGAATACCGGTCGGCCCCGAGGCTGCGGAACAGCTCCTGGTTGAGGCGCTTCAAGATCCGGTCGAGGACCCAGGCCATTCGTCAAACCCCGTCGCTAGGGTAGGAGAGGGGGTCGACGTAGCCGCGCAGGGACTTTGGGCGTGCGTTCGCGCGCCCCTCTCTCCCGTATCTGGAAGGAAGTATACCATCGAGTTCGACCCGATCAATCGAACGGCAAAATCTGATCGGCGGGGAGGAGGGGATTCGCGGCGCGGGGCCAGGCGCCTACTTCTGCAGCTTGCCGACGATGATCGCCGAATTGTGGCCGCCGAAGCCGAGCGAATTCGACATCGCGTACTTTACTTCCACCGTGCGCTTGGAGCCCGGAACGTAGTCCAGGTCGCAT
>DATGFI010000631.1:0-3599 GCA_035309205.1 Planctomycetota bacterium
TATGGCGGCGGCCGGGAGGTCATGAGCGCGGTCTCCCCCGAAGGGCCCGTCTACCAGGCGGGGACGCTGTCGGGGAATCCCCTGGCCGTTGCCGGCGGCCTCGCCCAGCTCCGAAAGTTGCGGGAGAATCCGGGGATCTACTCCTCCCTGGACGCGAAGGCGTCTGAACTGACGAAGGCTTTCAAGGGCGTGGTGGTCAATCGCATCGGATCGATGTTCACGCCGTTCTTCACCCGGGGGCCGGTCGTGGACTGGGACAGCGCCTCCCGGGCGGACGTCAGGAAATTCGCCCGGCTGCACCGGCACATGAGGGAGCGCGGCATCGCGCTGCCTCCCTCCCAGTTCGAAGCCTGGTTTGTGAGCGATGCCCACGGCAAGGCCGAGCTGGACCGGACCGCCGAGGCCATCCGCTCGTTCCGGGGGTGAGGTGCTCCGCTACGAAAGCGCCGGCAAGGTCGGGGTTTCCGCCGTCCGAAGCATCCTCAAGGAAATCGGTTCGATTCAGCGGACCTGGTGGCGCGGGGCCCTGGGGCTGGATGTTTCGGAGGAAGGCCGTCCCGCGATCCTGTCGGGGGAAACGCCTCTGTTTCACGCTCATGGCATCCCCGATGACGAGGATGTCTTCATGTCCTTCACGGATGCCGCCTTCATCGTCGGTCGGCTCGCCGACTGGGGCAGGCGCTTCCGGATCAAGTGGCGCATCTGGATGAACCACGAGGACTGGGGTTCCATCGACCCGGTCGGCCTCACCAAACCCCTGCGCGACCAGATGGGAAAGTGGTCGGGGCGGGCCGGGGTATTCGAGAGCGGACCGGGGACCTGGCGCATCCCGGAGGAGCGCCGGATGGCCTTGCTGGCCCGCCACGCGAATCGCAAGGAACTCTAGCAAGGGGAGGGGAAGACGGCCGCAGGACCCCGGGAGCCACGTCCGCGCGTGGGCCGCGCTTCCCTTCATCCTCCCTCAGACTCCGGCGCTTCTGCCCCTCAGGTAGGTCTAGTATTCCGGGAACCCCACCGATATAATCCGCGCGCCATGTCCACGGCCAGAGGCGATCTCCTCCTGGGGAAGATCGCGCTCCGAGAGGGGCTGATCACCCGGGAACAGCTGTTCGACTGTCTCCAGGCCCAAGAGCGAAATCCCTCCAAGTCCATCGGGTCCATCATGGTCTCGCGGGGCTACTTGAGGAACGAGGACGTCGACCGCCTGGTCGAAATCCAGAAGAAGGCGTTCGAAGGAGGCGCCTCCGGCGAGGGTGGCAAGAACCCCAGCCGCCGGGGCATCCTTCTGGGCCGGCTCCTGGTGGACCGGGGTCTGGCGACCGAATACCAGGTCAACGAATGTCTCCGGCTGCAGGGCCGCATGGCCGAGCTGGGAATCAATCCCGTTCCCCAGCTGGGCGAGATCCTGATTCGGCGGAACTACGTCGACAAGGGGGCTCTGGAGACGGCGCTGCAGCTGCAGAATCTCCAGCTTTACACCTGCCCCGAATGCGGTGCCGCCATCGAGATCACCGAGTCGACGACTCCCGGGAAAGAATTCAAATGCAAGGCCTGCGGGGCCGGCGTTCCCTTCCTTTTCGCGAAGATGGCGACCGCGGTCAAAGAAGCGCTGGATACCGCCTCGCGTGAGCACGACGTCGAATTGCCCGACGAGGTCCGTCTTGCGGCGGCCGAGCCTTCGAAGTGCTTCGGCCGCTACATCCTCATCAAGGAAATCGGCCGCGGCGGCGCCGGCATCGTCTACAAGGCCTGGCAGCAGGACCTCAACAAAGTCGTCGCGCTCAAGATCCTTCCCCACGAGAGCGACACGGCCGCCGGCGTGAAAACCCCGTTCGGCGACGTGGAAGACGTCAAGCGGTTCTACAACGAGACCCGGGCCCATGCCGACCTGGCGCATCCCAACATCGTTCCGATTCTCGACTTCGGCGCGGTGGACAATCACTTCTACTACACGATGAAGTATATCGAAGGCGTGACGCTGGACGGCGTCGTCCGCGAAGGCATCGACGAGAGGGCGTTCCAGACGACGTTCATCACCGACCTGGGGAGGGCGCCCGAGGATCTCCGCCGGGACACCGCGCGGATTGTGCGAGGCAAGGGGATGCCCCTGCGCAAGGCTCTGGAACTGATCCGGGACCTGACTCTTGCGGTCGACTACGCCCACGGGCACGGCGTCTACCATCGCGACATCAAGCCGGCGAACATCATCATCGACAAGAACGCCAAGCCCTGGCTGATGGACTTCGGGCTGGCGAAGGTCACGGTGATCGGCGACAGCTCTTACGTGAAGGGCGTGATCATGGGGACGCCCTACTACATGCCGCCCGAGCAGGCGCTCGGAGACATGGAGCAGGTGGACAATCTCAGCGACATTTACTCCCTGGGAGCCGTGCTCTACGAGATGGTCAGCGGCTATTGCCCCTACACGGGAAAGACGCCGGACGAAGTGTTGACGGCGCTCGTGAAAGAGTCGCCCGAATCGCTGCTCTCGCACGTGCCGAGCCTGCCGGCGGACGTGGTGTCCATCATCGAGAAGGCCATGGCCCGCGAGAAGTCCAGACGCTACCCCATGGCGAAAGCCCTCGCCGAGGACATCGAGAACTTTCTAACCAATAAGCCGCTTCACGACGAGCCCCGGGGGGCGCGCTCCCGGAGCGTCTGGGGCCGGCTCAAAGGCCTGCTCGGCGGTCCGCCCCCCTAGAGCAGCGGCAGCAGCTCTTCCAATCCCCGGACCACGGGGAATTGGCCGGAATGCGTCACCGGCGTCACCCGCTCCTTCCGGTCGATCAGGATCGGGCGGAGCCCGGCCCGGCGGGCTCCCTCGCCGTCCTCTTCGGGCAGATCGCCCACGTGAATGGCATCCTCGGGGAGGACGCCCGCTTTCTCCAGGGCGAGCCGGAAAATGCCTGGCGAGGGCTTTCGCACGCCCGCTTCGGCCGAGATGATCAGGAAGTCCACCAGGGAGGTCAGGCCCAGGCCGTCGCTGATCGTGCGGAGACGGGTGTCCCAGTTGGAGATGACGCCGATCCGGATTCCCCTCGTCCGCAGCGTCCGGAGGACGGGCTCCACGTCGCGGTAAAAGCGCCAAACCCCGGGATCGCCGAAGCGCTGATACAAGGTTTCGAACCAGGTCTGGAACTCGATCGGGGCCAGCAGCGGGATCCGCTCGTAGATCCGCCGGGTGATCGCGCGCCACATCGCCAGGTCCTGGGCATCGCTGGCCGTCGTTGTGCCGGAGTATTCCCGTGTCGACTCCTTGAAGACGGGGATGAAGACCTCGGAAAACCGCTCCGCGGGGATGCGGATCCCGAAACCGGCGGTGGTCTGCTCATAGATGGATCCGAGGTCGGGATGGGCGTAGATGAGCGTATGGCCGGCGTCGAAGAAGACGGCTCGGGTCATCGGGAGAACCGTCCCCGGATCATGAGATCTTCCCCCAGGCGCTCCACCTGTACCTGGCCCAGCACCAGCGCCTCCGCCATCTTGGCGAGTCCTTCTCCTTCGACGGGCGTCTTGGCTTCGCGGCCGCCGATGATCTTCGGCGCCACGAAGACGCAGGCCTCGTCGGCGAGGCGTTCCTCCAGAACGCTCGCGTGAAC
>DATGFI010000632.1:0-7803 GCA_035309205.1 Planctomycetota bacterium
CTGCCACTGAAGGCGGGGAATCGCAAAGAGCGTCCCTGGACGGGGTCTGCATTGCCTGGGATCCACGGTTCTCCCGGGTTTCTTTCCGGGATCCGGGAACCTGAACCCCGGACATCGCGTCCAAGGATGCGTTAGACTGGGATATCGATCAGAGGAGACCCTCCATGAAATCCGCCCTCGCTTTTGCCGCGGCCGCGCTGCTGTCCCAGACGGCCTTCGGGCAGGACCAGCCCGCGCAACCGCTCCAGGTCCGCAAGATCGTCGTTTACAAGCACGGCGTCGGCTACTTCGAGCGCGAGGGCAAGGTCACCGGCGACCAGCAGATCTCGCTGACCTTCAAGACCGGCCAGATGAAGGACCTGCTCAAGTCCCTCTATGCCGTCGATCTGAACGGCGGCCGGATCGCGACCATCTCCTACGACACCAAAGATCCCCTCTCAAAGCAGCTCGAGGACATCCTGATCCACGTACCGGAGGAGAATACGCTCACGCAGTTCCTCGCGCAGCTCAAGGGGGCCCGGATCGAAGCCACGATTGCCGGCGAGAAGACGAGCGGCAGCGTGATCGGCATCGAACCCCTCGTGAAGCAGACCAAGGACGGGACGATCACCTCGTACAAGCTCATCCTGTACGCCGACGGCAAGATCCAGCCCATCGATCTTCTGGAAGCGCAGAGCCTCCGGCTGCTGGACGAGGGGCTCCAGAAGGACCTCGCGCGGGTGCTGGACATCCACCTCAAGGCCAAGCATGCCGACCGGAAATCGGTGATTCTCAACGCCTCGGGCCAGGGGGAGCGGACCGTCCGGGTGGGTTATATCATCGAAACCCCGATCTGGAAGACGTCGTACCGCCTCCTTCTGACGGGCAACGAGAAGCCGCTCCTCCAGGGCTGGGCGATCCTGGAGAACACCACCGACGAGGACTGGAACCAGGTCGACGTCTCGTTCGTCGCAGGGAGCCCGATGAGCTTCATCATGGATCTCTATACCGCCTACTATCCCCAGCGCGCGGAGATCCCCGTCGGCGTGACGGCGGCCCCCCGTCCCCAGGCGATGGAACTGGCGGAGAAGGCGGCCGCCAAGGCCCCGATGGCGGCGCCCCGCGCCCTGGCGGCCGGCCGCGCCGGAGCCTCCGCCGATGCGCTCAGGAAGGGGGACTTCGGAGCCGAGCGCGAGGAGAGCTCCAACCGCATGCGCCGAAACTTCGCGGAAGAGCTCGAATCCGCGGTCGCCCCCGCCGTGGCGGGCGTCGACGTCGGCGACCTCTTCGCGTACGAGTCCCGCGAGAAGGTGAGCGTGAAGCGCGGCCAAGCGGCCCTCGTGCCCATTCTGTCGGAGCGCGTGGAGGGCGGCGAGCGCATTCTCTACTACCGCGCCGCGGTCTCGACGAAGCCGATGAACGCCTACTACTTCAAGAACTCGACGGGGCTGACCCTCGAGGCCGGGCCCGTGACCCTGTTTGACGGCTCGACCTGCGTGGGCGAAGGCCTCCTGCGCAAGGTCATGAAGAAGGACATGAAGGACATGATCCCCTACGCCATCGAGGCGGGGGTCGCCGTCGAGCGCAAGGCGAACCAGCGCTCGGACCCGGTCACCAAGGGCGTCATCGCCAACGGCGTCCTGACCCTGAGCTATACCCAGAACTACGAGTCGGTCTACTCCATCAAGAGCCAGACCGGAAAGGACACCGTCCTGTATCTGGATCACCCGAAAGCGGGCGGCTACAAGCTGGCCGAGCCCGCCAAGGCGGAGGAAGACGTGGACGGACACTATCGATTCCGCGTGGACCTCAAGGCCGGCCAAACGACGGAGCTGAAGGTGCGCGAGTCGATGCCGGCCGCGACGACGATCTCGCTGCTGGGGACGCCCGCGGAGTCGATCCATATCTACCTGCAGCAGCGGTACCTGTCGGATCCTGCCAAGGCGATGCTGACGCAGCTGATCGCCGCCCAGGGCGAGATCAACCGCCTTCGGCAGCAGGAGAGCGAGCTGAATTCGGAGCGGGCGCGATTCACGGAGGACGAGAACCGCGTGCGGCAGAACCTGCAGGTTCTTCGCGATACGCCGACGGAACTGGAGCTTCGGAAGAGGTATCTCGCACAGCTCGAGCGATGCGAGCAGTCGCTGGAACTGATTCGGGAGAAATCAAAACAGACGACCGCGGCGCGTCAGCAGGCCGAGTCGGATCTGAGCCGGAAGGTGACCGAATTCCGGGAGGACTAGAGCTGCCGCCTACGCCTCGGCGAGATCCTTGAAGGACGGATCGTTCCAGTAGTCGCGGAAGGCGGGGTCGTTGAGAGCCTCGTCCTTGAATTCGCCGTCATTCTTGATGGCGAGGTTGAGGGTTTCGAGCATCTTGTCGCGCTTGCGCATGCGCGCGTACGTCGCGGCCATGTTGTAGTAGGACGAGGGATCCTCCGGATCCAGCTCAATGGCCTTCTGGTAGGCCTCGAGCGCCTCGTCGAACCGCATGAGCTCGCGAAGGGCCGTTCCCATCTTTTCCCAGCCGACCTGGTGGTCCGGCTTCAGGGCGACGAGCTTGCGGTAGATCTTCAACGCCTCCTCCGGTTTGCCGTGGCTGTGGGCGAAGCTCGCCTGGAGGAAGAGGGTGTGGGCTTCCACGTCCCGCAGAAAGCGCTCGTGCTGGACCTTGAAGTCCTTGTCGAGCTTCTCCTTCTGATCCCCGCCGAGGCGGCGCACGTCGACCTCGATCTGCTGCCGGAGCTGTCCGAGAGTCTCCTCGAGCTCCTTCTCGGCCTTCTGGCGCAGCCCCATCACCTCCTCGCGGAGCTTGTGGTCGGTGTTCTGCTGGAGAAGGTCGCCGAAGCGCTCGATCTCGTTCTCCTTCTCCTCTTTCAGCTTCTTGACGAACTCGAGAATGTCGAGCTTCTTGGCCTCGAGTTCCTCGAGGACCCGGTCGGTGCGCTTGGTGATCTGCTGGGATTCCTCGATGTAGACGCCCGCCTGCCGGACCAGCTCCTTCCACTCCTTCAGCTTCGAAGACACGTGTCCCACGAAGTAGATCATGACCAGGACGAAGGACGTCGCGATGATGGCGACGGTGATCGAGAGGATGCGAATCTCGTTCTTTGCTTCTCGCGTCTTCTCGTCGACTTCCTTGATTTTCCCCTGGACCTGCTGCTGAATGCGCTCCTCGGACACGGTGTTGAGACGCGCGAACTTGACGCCGACCTCCTCGTACCACTTCTGCCACTTGACGAAGTCGGGGCCGTTGCCCTTGACGCCGGTGAGCCGCTCCAGCGCGTCGACGGCGGCATTACGGACCGAGTCGTCCGTCTCTCGCGCGAGCAGGTCGATGATCGGACGGATCGCGCCCTGGTAGCCCTTCTCGGCGAGCGTGGAGATGGCATTCCTCCGGATGACGGGGTTGACGTCCCGGAGGTTGCTGATCTCGTCGCTCTGAACGAGCAACAACAGCGACAGGACCAGGATCATAGCACGTCGATTATAACGGGGCGTCCGGCGGCAGTCAACGACCCTTCCCGTCCAAGCCGCCGAACTGCCCTCCTCCAGCCGGTTCCGCTTCCACTCCAACGATGGATCCTCCCGGGCGGGGCGGTGTTACTTCCCGGTAACAATGGGAATGGCGAGTAACCAGGGAGCGCCTCCAGTGACGGGCTTGACTGTGTTAGTCCTTATGGGATAAGCTCTTAGAGATTCGAGCGGTGGCAACCGCGTTGCTCTAGTCCCGGCGTACCAGTGTTTTCAGGGCGCGGTCTGTCTGAGGTCGAAAGGGGGGTTCCTGTGAGGTACTTGGGCCGACGGAAGGGTGCCGTACTCATCATCGTGCTGGGCGTGCTGGCGGTGCTCGCGCTCCTGGCCGTGACGTTCTCCACCCTTCAGGCGACCGAACGGCAGATCGCCCACAACTACATGGACACGGTGCGGGCGAAGCTTCTCGCGCAATCGGGCATTCAGGACGCCGAAGCCAAGCTTCGCGAATACTTTCCCGGGCGCTATTTCAACAGCGTGAACGCCAAGGCGCCCAAGCCCTGGAAGTACTGGGGACAGGATCCCACCGAGATGATCGAGCCCCCGGTCGACGACTTGATCGAATTCGCCCTCAATCCGTCGTTCGCCATCGAAGCGGATCCGCTCAAGAACGTCGCCGAAAACCCCCAGGATCCGACGGACTCCAACGTCAATCCGAAGCGGGTCTCCATCGAAGGGAAGCTGTGCGGCCTTTCGGGATACCAGGGCGGCACGTACGCGATCCACGGCGATCAGTACGTCCTGCGGGTCAACGACACCTCGGGCCGGCTCTACGTGAACGACGGCGTGGACGGCACGCCCAACGGCAAGAACAGCAGCGTGTCCCGCAACATGTGCCGGATCCTGAACGTGCTGGGCGACGTGATCCAGACCGCGAAGCTCGGCGACAGGATCATCAACAACCGGCCGCCCGAAGGATACCGCAGCCTGCAGGACGTGCTGAAGGCGCTCAACTACGACCAGGCCCTGTTCAACAAGATCCAGAACTACATCACGGTCTATGCGTGGGTGGACAACAACGTCGTCAACCCCGTCCCGCTGAACGCGCAGGCCGCAAGCCAGTTCCAGGCTCTGACGGGCGTCAATTATAATCGCGGCTCCAACCGGGTTTACCGCGCCGGCAGCGAGGTCCAGGGCCTGGACTCGACGGGCAAGGAGCTCAATTACGGCCTGGACTACATGCAGAACGCCGGCGACGTGAGCCGTCCCGAAATCCGGCTGTTCGGCCTGGACGCGCTCAATCCCCAGTACATCGAGGTGGTCGCCCGCGCGCCGGTCAACGTGAACGCGGCTTCCGAGGAAGTCATTACCGCGCTTCTGACGGGCCTCCAGGGCTTCTTCCTCACGGACCGCAGGCGCAACAATCCCCGCTGGGAGGGGGACCTTTATCTGGCCTTCAAGATGCAGTTCAAGTTCTTCCCCGAGACCACCAGCAAGGGCGACGAGGTCGGATTCCTCGTCGACACCTTCCCCATCGTGAATTCGACCGGCACCGGGACGCAGGGGATTTCCGCCCGGATCCTGGCCAAGGAGATCGTGGCCTGCCGCAACGGCGACAAGGGCAGGTTCGCCAACTACAACCCCAGACAGGCCGGCGGCAAGTGGTTCGGCGGGGCCTTCCGCTCCTGGCACCAGTTCAACGCCTTCATCGATTTCCTCGCCCGCTCGACCCTCGACGGCGGCGCCGGCTTCCTCAATGACCCGCGCGCGGAGCTCTTCAAGGATTTCGAGGAGGAAGGCGTCGACCCCATCGGCTTCGGCGCCATGGTCCCGTCCGAACTCCAGCGCGAGTACGCGTGCCAGGCGATCGCCGACGTCATCAAGGCGAACTTCAATCCCAACTGCCATCTCAACGAGCTGAACCCCGACGCGAACCTCTTCCTCATCGTGGACAAGACCGACCTGTTCATCAACTCGACCGAATTCTGCTTCATGCCCACGGGCTACGTCGAGGTGGAGTCCCTCGGCCGCGTGCTGCGGCCCCGCTCCCCGAAAGAGCAGGACGCGTACATGGGCGACAACGAGATCATGGCGCAGGCCAAAGTGACCGCGACGCTCAAGATTTACGACATGTACCGCGAATCGACCCAGAAACAGTTCTACGGCGGCCAGCTTGCGCCCCAATCCTCGCAGTGGGGCACGAACAACGACAAGTCGATCGAAATCGGTCCGGAGCCCGATAACGGCTACTTCCCGGGAAACCTGACCAGCTCCGGCCGGGAGCCGGCAGACAACGAATGGGACGGCTATCTGGCGCTGCCCACGATGGGCGGCGTTTACGGAGGCGGCCACGGCTCCGCTCCCAAGCCGATCAACACGCTGGCCCGGACCCTCAGCCTGGGCAAGTCGGGCCATCTGGGCTCGGCTTTTCACGCCCACTTCACGCTCGACCACGACGGACACGACCATCCCGCCGATCCCACCGAGATCGGAAGCCATCCGCCGGTCCCGATCCTGTCGGAAACCTATAACTTCGGCGACTATGTGAAGGGCTCGGGAATCCTGGGCGAAGGGGGCCCCTACAACCCGACAAAGGGCCCGCCCAACTATCATCGCCTGTCCAAGAGCTTCCGTCTCCAGCCCGACAAGAAGACCGGCACCCTCCCCATGATGAACCTCGCTCCCTTCGCCCCGTCGGACCTGCGCATCGACGGCGCGTACGTGGAACGTCACGCGGCGCCGGTCTACTACAACCTGAAGAACGGGTTGGGCATCTGGGACTTCTCCTCAGCCGCCCACGCGCAGGGAATGATCAGCTTCTGGTGGAAGCCCTCCTACTCGCCGGAGCGCACGGGCAAGATCCGGTCGCTCTTCGACATGGGCCGATCTCACGGGAACTGCGGCGCCATGGTCAATGTCTGGCCCTTCGCGCTCTGGTTCTACCCGGCCCAGTACAATCCCGGCACGTCGGAAGTCACCAAGCCGCTTTACTGGCACAACAATCAGGGCAAATTCAATCCCGTGTCGCTGGTCGGCGGCTCCAAGCAGTGGCATGACGTTCCGGAGATCCATGAGTTCGGCCGCATGACGGTCTGTCTGAACCATCTGGGCCATCCGGACCACAAGTGGAGTCAGGCCAGCCCGCTCCAGGCCCACCGCTGGATGAACACCACGTTCCTGTGGAATCTGAACGGCAACGACGGCAGCGGCGAGCAGGCGTGCAAGCTGTACATCAACGGAACGGAGTCGTACACGAAGTACAACTATTCCATCATGACGGGCAACTCGTCGGGCCACGACCGGATGTGGAATTTCGAGAAGCATGACGGAGGCGCGTGGAACCACATTCGCCTGGGCGGGTCGTCCATGCTCTGCACCGCGGCCAAAGGATATGCCAACGAGAACGGCTCCTATCGCGGCAACTACTCGGGAGATCACACGCTCGACGAATTCTACGCCTGGAAGGACGGCGCCGGCGACCCCCTGGCGCTCTGGCAGGGCAGCCGCTACTACCGTCCGACCGGCGCCGGAGCGACCGGCGGCGGGGCGGCTTCCCAAGGCCGATTCACGTCTCAGGCGCTCATCGCCATGGTGCCCTACACCCAGCGGCTGCTGGCTCCGCCGTCGAATACCCCGGCCCCCGGCGGCATCACGGCCGTCGCGGGAGGCACGCAGACCGCCGAACCCCCGACCCTCCGCGTCCTGGGCATGTCGTGGACCTGGTACGGCGAGTTGCCGGACCACCGCCTGAACCCCTGGGCACAGTGGGACGGAACCCGGCTGCTGTACGACTATAACGGTGCGGGAGCCGGCCAGGCCGGCATGCCCGTCCGCAACCTGAACGTGAGGGTCGGCGCGGGCATCGACGACGGCGGCCAGATCTATGGCCCCTTCTACGACGACGGCTACTCCGCGATCCTGAACACCCGCAACCGTACGCCAGTGATCCAGGACCCCACCCGCCTGAAGTACTTCGTCCAGATCGAGGTTCCCGGCGGCGGCAAGCCGATCCTCCTGGCGTCGCCCGTGATCGACGACATCACCCTTTACTGGGACGACAACCAGTCGCACCTGCTGTCCTATGTTTTCGACAATCGGAGCTTCTACTAATATGATCAGGCACAGCTTGGTCCCGATGTTCCTGGGTCTGCTGCTGATTGGGTCCCCGCTCCAGGCCAAGGCCCCCCAGGAGGATCTGGCTCCCACCCTGACGTGCAAGCCGCCCTCCTTCAAAGTCCGGAATCCGCTCCTGACCTTGACCGGGAGCTGTCCCCTTTCCAACGGGGTGATCCTCCGGCTCAACCTGGTCCGAGTTTCCGAGATGCTGACCGGAACGGAACTCCAGACCACG
>DATGFI010000633.1:0-2979 GCA_035309205.1 Planctomycetota bacterium
GCGCTGGCCGACACACAGCGGTCCATCCGCATCGTGCGCGCCCGCGCGGCGGAGTGGGGCGTGGATCCTCGACGGGTGGGCACCATGGGATTCAGCGCCGGGGGCGAGCAGTCCGCCTGGGTGACGCTCAAGTACGACGGCGGCGATCCCAAGGCCGAGGATCCCGTCGAGCGCGAGAGCTGCCGGCCGGACTTCTCGGTGCTGATCTACCCGGGCTGGAAGCGGATGGATCTCGAACCCGTGGCAAAGGACGCCCCGCCCACGTTCATCACGTGCGCCGGGGTCGACGACTCGTTCCACGCTCGCCAGTCCGTGGAGTTCTACATGGCTCTCTTCAACGCGAAGATCCCCGTCGAGATGCACCTCTACGGCCATGGCGGTCACGGCGGGAGCATCGAGCCTCGCCGCGGCATTCCCTTCGGGACCTGGCCCACCCGATTCGTCGAGTGGGCAAAAGACCTGAAGCTGATGGACGCGAAGAAATAGGCGCGACTGCCCGCTGCGGCGCTTCCCCTGAGAAGCGGAATGGAAGGGAGGATCAAGTAAAGACCAAGGTCTGTTCCCGCCGAGCAGCCGGGCAGCACTGCGCTTGCATTCCGCCCCTCTGCACACGCTTTTCCAGGACCGGCCACCGATCCCCGGCTCGGCGGACTCGAGAGCTGCGGAAGCCGGGCCAGATTCGGGCCCCGCTTGACTCCAGCTTCGGAAACAAAGAGGCTTCCCGAAGGAACAGCATGACCAGAAGCCCTTCCGGGGAAGTCCGCCTCGTCCGTCTGCGCGGGGTGTCTATTCTATGAAGATCCTGGCGATCGACGTCGGAGGCACTCATGTCAAGGTGATGGCCTCGGGCTCCCGGAAGGAAGCGAAGATCGACTCCGGTCCGGAAATGACGCCAACCCACATGGTCGCCGCCGTCAAAGCCGCGACGGCGGGCTGGAGCTTCGACGTCATCTCGATGGGATATCCCGGGCCGGTGGTCCAAGGCCACCCGATCCTCGATCCCCACAACTTGGCTCCCGGCTGGGTGGGATTCCCGTTCACCCGGGCGTTTGGTCGGCCCATCAAGATCATCAACGACGCGGCCATGCAGGCCCTCGGCAGTTATCGGAAAGGCAGGATGCTCTTTCTCGGCCTGGGCACGGGCCTGGGGTCGGCGCTCGTGGTGGACGGGATCCTGGAGCCGCTGGAGATCGCGCACCTCCCCTACCGAAAAGGCCGAAGCTACGAGGATTATGTCGGACTGGCGGGCTTGAAACGCCTCGGGAAAAAGAAGTGGCGCCGTCATGTGGCGAAAGTCGTCGCTCTGCTCCAGGCCGCCCTCCAAGTGGATGAAGTGGTGCTGGGAGGCGGCAATGTTCGTCTCCTGAAGAAACTGCCTCCCGGATGTCGCCGGGGGGACAATCAGAACGCGTTTCTTGGAGGGTTCCGCCTCTGGGAGAAGGCGGGCCAGGCACGATCACAGGTGCGCTTCGTCCATTAGGGCCGGATCGTCGGCCCGGGGTCATGTCCGGCTGCGCCCGGCATCCCATCAGGGAGTGGAGGATACTCGATGAGCTCAGCCCCCAACCCCATGGCCTTTGGGGCCCCCGGAATCGAGCCGCGCTGGACCTCGAGCGCGAAGGAAGGGCTCGGAACCTCCTACCACACCAGTTGCCGGCTCTGGTTCACGCTGAGCCACGGGATCGTGAATGAGATCTACTATCCTTCCGTCGATTCCCCCAACACGCGGGACCTCCAGTACCTGGTCACGGACGGCGAATCCTTCTTCCACGAGGAAAAGCGCGATCTGGAGCACCGCCTGGAGTTCCCGGAAAAGGACTGTCTCTTCTATCGCCTCACGAATTCCGACCCTCAGGGACGCTATCGCCTGATCAAGGAGGTGCTGACCGACCCCCATCGCTCGGTCCTTCTGGTCCGCACTTGGCTCGACATCCTGGATCCCTCCTTGAAGGGAAAGCTCCGTCTGTTTGCGCTTATGGCTCCTCACCTCGCCCGCCGCGGCGAGGGCAATTCCGGCAGCCGCCTGGACGTGAGCGGGAATCGCCTGCTCCACGCCGAGCGGGCGGACGTCCACCTGGTCATGGGAACGACCCTCAACTTCGCCCGGCGCTCCGTCGGATACGTCGGCGCAAGCGACGGGTGGAGGGACCTCGTCGACAACTTCAAGATGGACTGGGAGTTCCAGGCGGCGGAAAACGGAAACATCGCCCTCACGGGCGAGATAGACGTGCGGAGCGGAAACAAGTTCACCCTCGCGGTGTCCCTCGGACACAGCCAGCAGAGCACCGTGGCGAAGCTCCTGCAGTCGCTCGCCGAACCCTACGAGGCCCAGCGCGATGCCTACATTCGACAGTGGCAGCGGACGGGAGCGCCTCCGAAATCGGACCTCCGCTCGGATACGACGGACGGAGGCCATCTCTATCGCCTGAGCCGCTGCGTTCTCCTCGCCCACGAGGACAAGCTCTTCCAGGGCGCGCTCGTGGCGTCGATGAGCATCCCCTGGGGGGAGACCAAGAACGACTCCGACGTCGGCGGCTACCATCTGGTCTGGACCCGCGACCTGGTCCAGAGCGCGACGGCGCTGCTGGCGGCCGGTCAAACGGGAACCCCGCTCCGGGCCCTCATCTGGCTGGCGACGATCCAGGGTGTCGACGGACGCTTTCCCCAGAACAGCTGGATCAACGGCACCGCCTACTGGTCCGGCGTCCAGCTGGACGAAATCGCGGCTCCGATCCTTCTGGCCTGGCGGCTCCGCCGCGAGGGCGTATCGTTCGGGCACTTTGATCCAGGAATCATGATCTTCCGAGGAACCGCATTCCTCATCCGCCAGGGACCCGTCACCGCGCAGGAACGCTGGGAAGAGAACTCCGGCTACTCTCCCTCCACCCTTGCGACGGTCATCGCGGGTCTGGTCTGCGCGGCAGAGTTCGCCCGCGAACGCGGCCAGGCGGACACGGCGGAATTCATCCTGGCTTACGC
>DATGFI010000634.1:0-3263 GCA_035309205.1 Planctomycetota bacterium
CCTTCACTTGCGACATGAATTGAGCATCGCAGGCGAAGTAAAGGTCGGGCTTCGCGCCCGCCTGCATCTGGGCGACCAGGATGCCGCAGCCGTTGTAGACCCGCGTGACCGAACAGCCCTCGCGCTGCTCGAAAGCGGTGATCGTCTTCTCGATGGCGGGCCGCAGCATCGCCCCGCTGTAGAGGAGCAGTGCCGGTTTCTCCTCCCAGGCGTCGCCCTCAACCGCATCGAATCCGGATCTGGCGAACTCCGGACAGCCCCGATCGCGCGCGGCCAGGAAGCGCGCGAAGCGGAGGGCGGAGGCAGGAGCGGGCGACGAGCGGAGGACTGAAACGGAGATGTTCGAGACGACCTCGAAGTCGACGCCCTCCACCCGGTCCAGCTCCGGGTATTGGCGTATCGTCGCATCCCACAGGAATCCCGCGTCGGCGCTCCCGAGCTTGAGGTCGTTGGCGACGTCGTTCACGGTCGGCTTGAACACCAGGGTGTGCTCCTTCAGAGCCGGCCATTTCCCCTGTTTCTGGAGCACGTCGCGGACCACCTTGCCGATGGCGGCGGCATCGGGATTCGCCTGGGCCAGACGGACGCCGGGTTTGAGCAGGTCGGACAGGCTCCGGATCCCCTTCGGGTTCCCTTTCGCGACGGCCAGGACGGGGGTCATCCTGGCCAGAGGAATCGACTCTGCGATCAGATTCCTGGACCGCGCGATCTGAAGATAGCTCTCGTCCGCCGGTATGAAGAGATCCCCCCTGCAGGTCAGCTCGAGGTTGGCCAGCAGCGTCTGAGAGCCGCCGAATTGCAGCTGCACGCCGCCGCCGTAGGCTTTGACAAGGGCTTCGACGGGCTCACGCAACCCGGCGGCGCAATACACGAGAATGGGGCCGGTCGCCGTCGAGGCGGGGGGCGGGCCGCTGAAGATCCTGACCGCGAGGCCCACGAAGACGGCCAGCGACAGGCACCCCACGACGCTCCACCCGCGGCGGCTCACGTCGAGCTCCGTTTCAGAATGGCCAGCCGGTAGAAGAGATACATGAAGACCAGGGCCCCCACGCCGATCCACAGGAGCGTCCGCATCGGGAGCTCGTCATTGTCGGCCCGGGGCTCCTCCGTCAGGGGCCGGGCCACGGCAGGAGGCTCCGGCACGGTCAGGTCCGAGTGGACGACGTTTCGCGCGAGCGGAAGTTCGCCGCCGGCGAAAACCTCCAGCCCGCAGAGGAGCGGAACCGATTTCCGCGGTACGGCGGTCAGCTTGATCTGGGTCGACGCCGCGACGGTGAATTCCTTCACCAGGCCGCGGTCCGGGCCGCCCGCCTCCCTGGCGATATCGAAGCTCTTCAGGACCGGCTGGTCCTGAAGGGCGACGTCGAAGATCCGCTCGCCGGGGCCCAAACCATCCGGCTCGGCGAAGTGCAGACGGACCGTGTACGGAACGGCTTCCCTGGCGTCCTTGTTCAGCGTGAGGACCAGGGACGAGAAGCCCTTCACCCCCGAGGCGGCGACCCAGGGAAGGCCCTCCCCGCTCATCCGCGAAGAGTGCTTCCGGAAGTACTCGACGGGCCCTTCGACGACGACCGGGGCGGCCGGCGACTTCCCTCCCACGCTCGGGTGCTCCAGCCAGAGGGTGCCGTCCTCGGCGCGGCGGTCGCCGGGCGCGCCGAAGTTGACGCCGATGCGCTTGATGGGGCCTTTGATTTCGGCGTTCCCGAAGAAAGTCCACATCTCCGCTTCCGGCATGGAGACCAGGGCCAGCGATGCCTGGTTCTGGTAGCTGCAGATGCAGGTCCTCGTATAGTCGGGCGCATTGAGAAGGCCGCCGGCGACGATCAGGTTGTTCGTGCAGCCCGACTTGAAGCCGCCGAAGTTGCCCGTTCCGCCGTCGCCAGCCAGGTCGAAGTAGCCTGCGGCACCGGAGCGGAAGGTCAGCAGGTGCTCCGACGCGGCCGGCGTATTGCAGCCGTAATTCCGCGCCCAAGTCCATTCGACCGGCAGGCCCGTGATCGGATGAATCCGGCCGCGAGGAGCACCCGTCATCAGATCGCAGGCCTTCGCCTCTCCGAGCAGGATGGTGTCGCCGTGAATCATGCCCGGACCGGAATATCCCTTCTTCCAGATCGGTTTTCCCTCGGCCGCCCGCCAGGTTCTCATCTCCTTGGGCTCGTCGCTGACGGTGTCGCGGGCCACGCGGCCCGATTCGATCAGGACGTCGTGCGACTCCGAATAGCTGAGAAAAGTGCCGAAGATGCCGTCCTCGCTGCGCCAGATTTCGTGTCCGTCCTTCAGATCCAAGGCCAGGAGCAGAGGGGGAACCTTCGACGGCTCGCCCTTCTTCTTCAGTCGCTCCAGATGCAGGCCCGAAAGCCGGTCGATGATGTAGAGGCGGCCGCCGCCAACGCAGATCGAGTTGTGTCGGAATCCCAGACGCGCCGAGGCCTGCCAGTGAACGCGGCCGGTATGACGGTCCATGACGAAGATTCGGCGGCTCGAGGACCGGGCATCGTTGTCCACCTTGACGCTCGTGGCCTTCTTGAGGGCGGCCTCGAGCTGCGCCTGCGGATCGTCCAGACCGCCCGTCGTCTGGCGCGGAACGAAGACGTCGCCGAGGGGATCGGTCGCTCCGATCAGGAAGTCCTCCGCTACCGTGATCGCGCTCCAGTCGGAGGGGCCCCCGGGCACCTCGAACTCGGAGAGGATACGTCCGGTTTCCGGATCAAGCCGGACGCATCTGTTCTTCCAGGCGACATAGATGCCGTCCGGGGTCGATACGAAGTTCGTGCCGGTGGCATTGGCTCCCGGCTGATGGAGCACGTTGTTGTAGAACTCTCCAACGCCCGGCAACGGAGCTTCCCAGAGGAGCCGCCCCGTATAGATGTCGGTGGCTCGCAGGAGATCCATGCCCTCGATCAGGAGCCGCCCGTCCAGGATCTGAGGCTCCGGTCCGTGACCGTGGCGCGGCAGGATTCCCTCATGGGAGGGGCCGCCGAACCAGAGCAGCCCCAGCGGGGCCCGCACCCGGCTGTCCTTCGACACCCGGGTATTGGCGGCATCGGCGTGCTCGTGCGTCCAGTTGGCCGCCCCCGGCAGCGCGCCGGCGCGGATCAACGTATAGTACGCGCCCGTCTCTTCGACCGCGGCCGCGGCGAGACTGCCGTCGGAGATCCAGTTGTCCAGGTCGCCCCGGCTGACGAGCGTCTTGAGCACGTGGAGCCGCCCTCCGTAGGGGCGAAGCGATTCGTAGAGGCGACGCACCGATTCCGAGCGGAGCG
>DATGFI010000635.1:0-3708 GCA_035309205.1 Planctomycetota bacterium
TCGGCGCCTACGTCAGTTCCTTCGGATTGCTCTCCCTGTATGGCGCGACCGATCCGGCCACGTTGGTCGATGTCGTCAATGGAGAGGCCGAGATCCTGGTCACCAACTCCGGCCGCATGGAGTTCTCGCGCACGGCGACGCTCGAGGAGGGAATTCAACCCGATCAGATCGCCCAGGAGATCCGCCGAACGCTGCTGTCCTACGGCACCCGCGGCGGGTCCCGGGACGCGGGCCCGATCCTTCTTGCGGGCGAGGGGCCCGAGGCTACCGCCCTCGCCGAGTCGGTCGGAAAGTCCTTGGAGCGCAGCGTGGCCCTGCTGGGTCCCGGGACGCTGGAGACGGCTACCGCCGTGGGCGTCTGCGCCGGTCTCCTGCGGGGCGACAGGATGCCCGACCTCCTCCATCCCCCGGTCGCAGTGAGGAAATTCACGCTCACCCGCAATCATCGCATCGCGGGATTAACCGGGCTCATCGTCGTGCTGCTCTTCTCCTGGAGCCAGGCGGCCCTGAGCTCGAAGCGAGCCGAGTTGGACCGGAAGCGCCAGCAGCTCGACGCTCTCAAACCGCGCGCCACGGCCCTGATGCGGACCCAGACTCAGACGCAGATGGCCAATCAGTGGTTCCGTAACCGGAATTGCTGGATCGACGTCCTTTCGGCCCTCCGCGCGAACGTCAATACCAACAGCCTCTGGATCCTCAACGCCAGTTTTGAAGACCCGGGGCTCATTCGCCTTCAGGGAAAGGCGCGCGACGACAGCAGTGTCACTGATCTGGTGACGGCGTTGAAAAAGACGGGGAAATTCGGAACGATCGTGATCGAGCGGGTCGACATCAACAAGTCCGATGCGTCGACTTACCGCAAGGACTTCACGGTCAAGGCCCAGTTGGCGGGGATCGAGACCAGAAAGCCAAGGACATGACCAATCAGCGAACGAAAGTCTTGGCCATCCTGGCGCTTACCGCGCTGGGCCTGTTCCTCCTGGACAAGGTGGTTTCGGCGCTCGTCATCGACCCCTGGACGAAGGTCAAAGAAGATTTGGCCAAGACGGAGAGCGAGATCCGGAAGGCCAATGCGACGCTGAACTCCGAAGATGCGGTCCAGCATGGATGGATTCGGGTGCGGAACAGGCTCGACGAGCCGCGCATGCCGGACGTGCACACGAGCTTCCTTACCCATCTGGGGGATCTCTTCGAGAAGGTGGGGGTGGCCTTCGATGTCTCCGAGAACCCCCAGCCTCAGCAGCAAGGAGATTTCAAGGAATACATCTTTGATACGAAGTTCAAACTGACGTGGGCCCAATTCGTGGACCTGCTGGTTGAACTGAACAACTCCAATGAGTTCATGAAGATTCTGCGTCTGAACATCGTCTCTCAGTACGAGAAAGAGGATCGCCTGGATCTGGAGCTCAAAGTGTCCACGATCGAGTACTCTCCGGCTCCGGTCAGGGCGGGCCAGAAATGATCGACATGATCCTGGTCCTCCTGGTCTGTGGGCTGGGCGCCGTCGGGGATGAGGCTCAGGCGAAACCCGGGTCTTCCGCCGCTCCGGCCCAGGACCCCGACCGCCCCGCGATCCCGGTCGCCGATCTGAAGGCGCTCCGGGAGAACAATATTTTCGCGCCGCGGTCCGCGAAGATGCGGCCCCCCCGGCCGCAGGGCGGATCCTCCAGAACCGCCAAGGATGATGCCCCGGTCAAGCCGCGCTCCCCGGTGGTCACCTGCATTTACTTCGACACGGCATTGCAGGTGCACCAGGCCATTCTTGAAGACAAGAACCCCGCGGGTCACAGATTCTTCAAAGATCCGATGTTCATGAAGGCGGGCGACGAATGGCGGGGCTTCAAACTGGAATCCCTCACACAAGACAAGGCGACGTTCAACAAAGGAGGCGTACCGAAGGAGGTGGGAATCGGCGAGCCCTTGCCGGACGTGGAGGGGATGCCGCTCTCGGCGCTTACCCCTGAGGACGAGGCCGGCGAGGATGGGGGGACGGCGCCCCCGACGGATCCCGCCGCCGCCCCTTCTTCTTCCAAGAAGAATTCATTCCGAAACCGGAGTGACTCCCGATCGGAGACCAAATCGCAGGTGCCGGAGAACCAAGCCCAAACCCTGGAAAACATGAAACGGCGCGTGAAGAAGAACCGTCCGAGCGATCCGGAGGAATAGGAGATCCCGATGAAGCAGAGGATCTGGACCGCGATCCTGCTCCTGGGCGCCCTCTCGCCCGCGTCGGCCGTGGACGATAAAGAGGACGTCAAGGCGGCGGCGAAGAAGCTCTCGGACGCCGCGAACTACAGCTGGACGACCACGATTAAGAACAATGCCGACAATCAGGGCCAGGGCGCCCCGCGCTTCGTTCCCGGCCCCATCGAAGGCAAGGCCCAGAAGGACGGGCTCACCTGGCTTTCGATGAAGCAGGGCGAGAACAGCTTTGAAGCGGCCCTGAAGGGGGAGAGGTTTGCCTTGAAGTTCAAGGACATGTGGATCGGCTCCGGCGACGTTCCCGGCGGTGGGCAGCCCGGGCGTCCGGATCCGGCGCTGTTCGCCTCCCGCATGATGAAGTCGATGAAGCCGGCTTCCCAGACTGTCAGTGAGGCGATCGACAAGCTGAAGGATCTCAAGGCCGAAGGGGAAGGGGTGTATAGCGGGGAATTCACACCGGAGGGGGCCCAAGACCAGCTGGTCCCCCCGAATCGTGGTGGGCAGAGCAAGATTTCCCCAACCGTGACCGACGCCAAAGGAACACTCAAGCTTTGGATCAAAGACGGCAGCATCGTCAAAGTCGAGAGTACGCTTCAGGGAAAGATGTCGTTCGGGCAGCGCGAAATCGAGATCAACCGTACCGCGACGACCGAAATCAAGGATGTGGGCTCGACCAAGATCGAGCTTCCCGAGGAAGCCAAGAAGAGGCTCGAATAAAAGAGGACGACCCATGGAGCCGAACTACAGGGGGTTAGGGACCATGCAGAAACGCACTCTCGTGGCGCTGGCGCTGGCGGTCCTGACCATGCCCGTCTGGGCCCAGGACAAGCCTCCGGTCCAGGAGAAGAAACTGACGTTCAAGATGAAGGACGCGTCGGTCGACGCCGTCCTCCAGTATGTCAGCTCCGTCACCGGCTGGATCTTCGTCCAGGAAAAGCCCACGTCGGGAACCATCTCGGCCGTCAGCGACACGGATGTGCCGCTCTCGAAAGTGCTCGACTTCCTCAACTCGGCGCTGCGTCCCCACGGCCGGGTGATCCTGAACCCGTATTCCCCCGACCTTCCGGCGCCGGGTCAGACTCTGAAGGTCCTGGACATCTCCGACGCGATGAAGCGGGGGGCGGACATCCACGTCGGGCTCGAGGATATTCCGCTGACCGACCAGGTCCGGACCCAGATCATTCCCCTGAAGGCCGTGAACGTGATCGACGTCCAGAAGGAACTGGGTGAACTGCTTCGCAGTGCGATGACGGGCACGACCGACGGCACGTCCGGCACGATGGCGGTGTCGACCTATTCCAATTCGGTGATCCTGACCGGCCGCTCCGAGGGAATCAACCGTGCGGTCCGCATCCTCCGGGTGATCGACGTGAGCACCTCCGCGGAGTTGAAGATCAAAGTCTTCACGCTGAAGAACGCGGATGCCACGGAGACCGCCAAAACGCTCAATGAGGTATTCAAGAAGGAAACCATGAAGGCCGAAACCGGCCAGCAGAATCCAATGGG
>DATGFI010000636.1:0-6337 GCA_035309205.1 Planctomycetota bacterium
GCGGGCGTCCTGGGCGACACGCTTGATGGTCTGAAGCGCTTTTCGGCAGCGCGTGGCGGCAATCTTCTTGCCATTGACGAACTCCTCGTACTGGGCGCGGGCTTCGCCGACCAGCCGCGCCAGCTCGTCGTATTTCTCGATACCCATTTCAGCCTCGTCCCCCCGGAAGACGGGCGTATTTTGGGCGGCCCGCCCAAGCCTGTCAAGGCTATTTCCGCGCCTGGATCCATTCCCGCCATGCCGATTGCTCCCGGATCGGGTCGGCGAAGCGGTCGATGAAGCGCGAGAGCCGGACCTGCCCTTCTTCGCGGGAGGCCCTGCAGTAGGCGGCGAACTCGACCGGGAAGGTCTCGTGAAGATACGCGACCAGGAGCCGCGCCGCCCGCGCGTAGGCCGCGCGATCCAGGCTGCGGAAGTCTGCCTCGCGCGCGGTGATCAACGGGTCGAGCGCCGGCAGGTCCTCCCCCGCGGCCCTGAGATCGTCGGCCCGGGAATTGTCCAGTAGCCCGACCAGCCCCTCCGCGAGCCAGGGGTACCAGCGGGCGGAGCCGGTCTCTGCCAGGAGCAGCCTCGCGATCCCCCGGCGCAACGCGGAACTCACCTGCTTCTGCTCGATGTTGCGCTCCATCCGGACGACGATCGCGCGCCGCTCCGGATCATAAAGGCTCTCGTTTTCCTTCAGAGCCTCCCCCCGCTCGCCGGCCAGCCGCCGGGAGCCGGAGTCCGGTCCGAGCAGGATGACCTGTACGGTGGGACTCGGCCGATGAAGGTCCAGAAGGGCGCCGGTGCTCCGGATGCACTCGTCCGGAAACTCGCCCAGCACTTTCGCCGCCCAGCTGTCGGAGACGGTTCGGGGAACCCGCAAAAGGAAGGGCGGTAGGCTGACCTCCGGAAACTGCCAACGATCCACCCTCCGGCCCAGGTGCTCGGCTGCCCCGTCGCCCCAGGCGTGGAGGGCCAGGGTTGCCGCGACGAGCGGGCCCAGGAGGAGCCCCACCTTGAGGGGAACGCGGGACTCATTCATGCGGCCTTTCCTTCCCACGGCTGTAGAGTTCGCTGGCCTGCTGGAGAGTCCGGCGCTCGCCCCGGGTAAGGCTGTCCAAGCCTTCCCGGGTGATCTTGTCGAGAATGCTGTCCGTGCGGCGGCGGATGTCGACTTCCTCCACGAATCGGTCCCGATCGCGGCGCAGACGTGCCCGTTCGTAGGCGCGGTCGATGCGCGGTTCCAGCTTTGCGATCGCCGCGGCGGCGACGAGCGCCCCCAGCGAGGGGCCGAGCCCCTGCCGCATCCAGAGCGCGGACGCGATCCAGCCGGCGCCCAGGACGACCGCGGCAGTGCGCAGTCGAAGGGGCAGGAAGAAGAACAGCAGGACCGGACGCCGCGGCCAGCGCTGAGCCGCCGTCGCCGTGATCCCCAGAACCGGCGCGCAGAGCGTCGCGGCCGCCGGCATGGTCACCGAGGGCAAGAACGCGGGCACAAAGTACTGGAGCGCCGCGTGGCAGACGGCTCCGTAGGCGGCCGATGCGAAATAGATCGCCAGATAGCGGGCGGAGCCCAGCTCGGCCTCGACCTCGTTGCCGATGGTATAAAGAGTGTAGATCCCAAGGATCAGCCAGGGAATGAAGCCCGCCTCCATCATCTGGATGAAGGAATAGGTGACGAACTGCCAGAGGTGGAGCTGGCCGATCGCGGCCGCTTTGTCGAACTCGAGCCAGGAGAGCGCCTCGGGATTGTTCTTCTGCAGGAAGCCGGTCACGACGAAGCCCGCGAGGTTGAGAATGATCAGGAGATTCGTCCACGAGAACCGGTGAATCCGCGTGCGCGATTCGGTATACGGCGATATGTCTTCCCACGCGGACATGCATCTAGTTTAGTCCCGCGCGGGATCGAATTCAATTATGGTCCGGGCCTAATCCCCAGGCATCCAGCCGTCCTTGACGGGGTCCTTTCCCGGCCAGCGGTCCACGGCCTGCCCCTGCGTGTCCTTCTTCCAGACCTTGCCCGATTCGTCCATGATGAATGTGAGCCGGCCGGTGGCTCCGGGCACGGCCGGCCAGGCGACGACGCCGAAGCGGGTCTTGTTCGTCTTGCCGTCATCCTTCTGGTACGCCTCGCCGTCGGGATCGCCGACCATCATTTTGAAGTAGTAGCCGTTCTTCGGCGCCAGCGACAGGCCGTAACGCGCCGCCCCTTCCGGGTCCGCCGCCGCGGTCGCCGGATCGAGCAGGAGGATGGGCGCGCCCGTCTTGTCCTTGACCGAGTGGAGACCGGCGACGTCTCGCGTCCAGTAATCGGCCACGCCATTGGCGTCGCTGTCGGAATTCTTGAAGGTCTCTTCGGCGTTCTTGATGAACTGCAGCGTGAATTCGGCGAGGGCTTCATTGTTTGCCGGGCCGCCGCCGGCTCCGCCGCCCAGTCGCATCAAGGAGGGAATCGCGACCGCCGCGCTGATCGCCACCAGACCGGCGCCCGACGCGATGCTCGCGCCGGTGTTGGATCGCGAGTCGATCAGGATGCCGTCCTGAAGCGTGCGCTTCGTCATGAGGACGCCGCCGAGGAGCGCCGCCAACGTCTCCTCCAGCGGGAGCTTGGCCAGGTCGACGACCAGATCCCCGTTCTCGTCCCGCGCCTGGTCGCGAACCAGGTGGGCGAACGGCTCCAGGAGGCCGTAAGCCGTGACGACGGCGTGGCCGATATCGACGTACGCTCTGGATTCCCCGTCGCTGTCCTGGACCCTGGAGGCCAGGGCCAAGTACGTCGGATTGTCCAGGATGCTGGGATTCTTCTCTCCGCTGCGCAGAATCAGCCTCTTCAGGGCCATCGGATGGCTGGCGAGGTAGAGGGTCTTGTCGTCAATGACGTAGCAGATCGTGGTGCTGAAGCTCAGGAATTCCGGCGCGGGCACCGCCATGGCGCCCAAGAGAGGCTCCAGGCCGATCGTCACGTAACGGATCCTCCGGCCCCGGAACTTGAGCTCCTCCAGGGGTAAGCCCGCGTCGGTGAGGGCTTTCTCAAGCGCGGCCTCGAAGGCGGCGGGGTCCTTCAGCTGGACGGCGGAGATCGAATCGGGCCAGAGTCCGCCGCCGGGCGGCATCGAAGCCCATCCGGTCCAGTTCGAACCCACCGAGGCCAGCGCTTCCTTGACTTTGAAGCCCACGCGCTGTTCGTACTTGCCGACGACTTCCTGAAAGGCCTGTTGGAAGTCAGGGGTGGATTTCGACGCCTCTTCGATCACGCTGTAGACTTCGCCCAGGTTCAGTCCCAGGTGCGAGTACGACGTTGCATTCACCGGAACTTTGTCGACGAAAGGGTCCGCCGGGGTGCCGCCCGCGATCAGCCTGATCAGTCCGCGGTCCTGACGGCCGGTCATCACCGCGTAGCGCTCGCGGATGAAGGGGCCGTCATAGGCCATGGCCATCGCGACCGAGGGCACGTCGGCCAGCCCGAGCGCCTCGATCGCCTTCATCGCCGGCTCGCCCAGCGTCCCGCGATAGGCCTTGAGCGCCTCGGCGAGATTGAGATAGATCAGGAGGAAGTGTCGATTGTCCGCGGCAACGCGGGACCGAGCGACCTTGAACACGGCGTCCTCGCGCAGCCCTGCGTAGGCCTTGTCCGCCGCCGCGTCGATCATCTGCACCATGCGCTCCATCTGCGTCGTGACGACGAGCGTCTTCTGGAGCATCGTGTAATACAGGCGAACCTGCTCGTCCCCGAACTCCCGGATCGTCGAACCCGCGTGCGGGGTCTCCTTTTCCTGGAGATTCCCGCCCTTCTTCGCCGCATCCTTCAAGGCGGCCGCCGCCCTTTCGAGCTTGGCGGGATCCGGTGCGCCCAGCGTCAGGACCAGGTCCAGCTTGTGCGGTTCGCCCAGCGGCACGTCGTAGAGCGAGAACGAGAGCGGACCCTGGAGCAGGCCCCAGACCTCGTCGATCGACAGGCCGATCGCCTCGCGGGACTGATCGTTCAAGGAGGGCTTGTTTGCCACCGGCTCCGTCTTCCGCCGCTTCCACCAGGATTCAAACGACGCGATGAAGGGCCGGACCTCGGGATGATCCAGAAGCTTGGCGAGGTTGGACTTCGCGTAGTCGCCTGAGATCGACGCCGATTGCGGGACCGACAGGTGAATCAGGGCATTTTGCGCGAGGATGCGCTCGGCTAGAAAAGGGTCAGGCGCCTCCTGGGCGAGCGAAAGCGAGGCGAGCGCGAGGATCACGGCCGCCGAGCGAGAGGTCCAGCGCATGCGTCCTCCGGGGGGGATGAACGGACTATAGTGGAATCCACCGAACCTTTCAAGTAGGCTCGAAGGTCGGAATCGGGTACGGGGAGAACGACCATGAACCGCACCAGCCCGGCGCTCCTCGCCCTCCTTCTGGCCTCCGGAGCGGCCTTCAGCCAGGATAAGAAGGACGGCGACAAGATCGCGAAGGACAAGGCGCCCGTCGTCCTGAAGAAAGCACTGGCGGAGATCCAGAAGAAGAAGAACTCGGCGATCTCCGAATCGTCGGAGCTGGCCACGGGTCCCCGTAAGGTCGCCAACACGTTCGACGGCGTCCTCAGGAAGGATTTCGCCGCCGTGAAGGGCGGCGCTGAAATCTATGCGAAGGGCGCGACGACGCTGGTGAACACCGGCGGGCGCTTCGATTCGCCGGACGACCTCCAGGGCCAGGACGCCCTGGGGGCGCAGAGCTTCAAGAATCCTTCGATTCTGATCGACGAGGTCGGCAAGGTGGCCTCGATGCCGCAATTCGGCCAGGACGAGAGCGTCGACGGCAAGGACTGCAAGACCGTCGACCTCGTGGCGGATCCGGCGCTCCTGCGGTCCCAGCTGAAAACCTGGGCCGACCGCATGAACCAGATGTTCAAGAGCCAGCTCGGCTTCGCGGGCGCCCAGGTGTTCGATCTGAGGAACGCTATGGATGAGAAGGGATCGATGGCGACCTACCACGTGTGCGTGGGGAAGGACGACCTCCTCGTGTACCGGATCCAGTGGGTGATCCGACCCAAGGTCAAGCCCGGCTCCCTGCCGCCGACCCTCCGGCTGCCGGAGGACATGGATCAGAAGGTCGACGTCAAGTTCTCGAAGTGGGATGAGGACGTGCCGGTGGACATCCCCGTGGTGGTGAAGGCGAAGTTTGGCGTGAAGTAGCTCCATCGTTCCCGAGAGAACTTCCTCCGATGTGCGGTCTCGAGTTGCAGGCCGTCTCCTTGGGCCTCCGGTCCCTCGCCCCTGACGCTGCCTGACGGTCCGGCCAGGCTCCCCTTCGGCAAGGCGAGTCGCGGTCTCGGTTCCGGAGTCGGTGAAGCCGGTGGAAGCCCTGGCGCGTCTCGAGGGGGCTCGGGGGCCTGCTGCGGACCATCGTCTCATCGGCAATTCGCCGGACGAAGGTGCCGGAACCCACCTTCCAGATCGCAGGACCCGAGGCGACTTCCTAAGGGGCGCAATCGCGCCGGAGTTGGCCTTCGGTTCCGGGCCTGCCGTCCTTGCCGACGCCGCCGGGGGCCAGGGAAGGAGGGGGGAAGGACTACGCTCGGACCGGGGCCCGAGCGGGACCGTCGTCGGCTAGTGGCTCGTTCTGAGACGTGGTCAGCTGGTACATGACGCCGAAGAGGAGCAGGGGGAGAAAGATGCACAGGTGAACCAGGACCGCCAGGTCGGCCTTCACTTCGCCGATCAACTTGGAGACGATCGCCGCCGAGACGCCGTAGGTGACGAAGACGGCGCCGATCAGCGACGAGTTGAAGACGAAGAAGAACTTGGGGAAGATCGCCCCCAGGCCGCCGCCCAGGAGGAAGGCCATCGAGATTGCCGACAGGGTGTGGTCCCCGGGCCGGAAATAGGCGGGGAAAACCACGGAGCCGAGGATGGCGACAGTGAACCCGCCCAGGAGGATCCCGACGAAGCGGCGCCAGCAGGTGGCGATGAAGGCGCCGCCGACGGAGCAGGTCGCCAGATACAGCATCGGGGTGACGCCGCCGCCCGCGGGCTGAAGATGGCTTTTCAGCATCAATCCTGCCCAGCCGCCCACCAGGAACCCGGTGACGCCCAGGAAATAGGCATGGTGCTTCCACGCGAAGAGGAGGAAGGAGCCGCCGAACACGATGGACAGCAGAGCGATCATCTCGGGGAAATGATTCCCCACCATGTTCTGGGTGCCCGAAAGGTTCAACCTTTCGACCAATAACACCAGCTCTCGAATCATCAGGGACTCCCGCTGATGATTCTTATCGGCGGGGACTTTTACTTTTCTTCAAGAAGTTTTGCGACGGAATTCCGGAAATCCCGCCCGGCGATGTTGTAGAAGCGGACCTTGCCCTTCCGGTCAATCAGGGTCAGCG
>DATGFI010000637.1:0-27234 GCA_035309205.1 Planctomycetota bacterium
GTCTGGAGGAGGGAGAGAAAGGCTCCCTCCAGCACTACCCCGCTCTGCTTGACAACGAAATGCTCCCAGGTGACGCGCCAGGCGATGGCGAAGGGCGAGGCTCCGGCTTGGACGCCCAGCACGAGGTCGCGGTCGTGCAGCGGGAGTCGGGGGGCGGTCATCATCCACAGGGTGAGAAAGAGGACCCCGGAGAGGACGATGATGCCGGGAATGAGCGAGAGCACCAGACCGGCGAACTTGCCCAGGAGAAAATCGGAGCGCTGAATTGGTTTGGACAGCAGCGTGACGGCGGTGCGGTCCTCGAGTTCCTGGGTGACGACGAGCCCGGAGGTGACCACGAGGATGACGAATCCCCAGAAGGTGATGGTCGCCAGGCCCATCTCGCGGACCATGTTGATTTCCTGGTAGAACGAGAAGAGCGTGAGGAACTTCGAGCAGAAAATGGCGAGTGCAAACGTGAACAGAAGGATGTAATAGAGTGGGCGGCGGGTGATGTCGCCGTAGGTCGCCCCCGCGAGGACGCGGATATTGCGCATGTATTATGGGTGTCCGGTCTCCCCGGGACCTCCGGGTCTCATATTATAGCGCCAAACCCCGGCCACGGTGCTATAATCCTTTCGGTGCGGGTCTCCACGGCCCGCCGGGGTTTTAGAGAGAGAGGGGATTCACATGTCTCAATTCAAACGTCTCGGTATGGGTCTTGGCGCGCTCATCGGCGGAGAGTCCGAGCCCGCCGGTGCAACCGCCGTCAAAGTCGCGCCCGATTCCGTCTCCACCATGGAGATCAACACGATCCGGCCCAACCCCTATCAACCGCGCACCGAATTCGATCCGAAAGAGATTGAATCTCTATCCGAGTCTTTGAAGAAAGACGGGCTCCTCCAGCCGGTCGTGGTACGGCCCGCGGGCGCCGGATTCTATCAGCTCGTCGCCGGCGAGCGACGCTGGCGGGCCGCGAAACTTGCGGGTCTCGCGCGCATTCCCGTTGTCGTCCGCCAAGTCGACGATAAGAAGATGCTGGAACTCGCACTCGTTGAAAACATCCAGCGCCGCGACCTGAACCCGATGGAGAAGGCGCGTGCGTTCAAGCAGCTCATGACCCTCAATTCCTGGACGCAGGACCAGACCGCCGATGCGCTTGGCATGTCCCGGCCGAGCGTCGCCAACTTCATCCGGCTCCTCGACCTGCAGCTCGAAGTCCAGGAAGCGGTGTCCCGCGGAGCGATCACAATGGGTCACGCGCGCGCTCTGGCTGGCGCGAGCCAGCGTGCGAACCAGCTCCACCTTCTCAAGCAGATCTTGCAGGACGACCTCTCAGTCCGCGCGCTGGAGAAATTGATCGGGCCAAAATCCGGAAGCTCGTCGAAGTCGACGAAAAAGGCCGAGCCTTACCTGAAGGAGTTCGAGCAGAAACTGATGGACAAGCTCGGCGTGCGTGTCCAGATCCAGCCTGACTCGATCGTCATCAGCTACGCATCGAAGGAGGAGCTCACGCGCGTGCTCAAGCGCCTCGACGTCATCTGAGGATCCGGGCCAGAACTTTCTACCGTCCGGCGGATCGATTCCGCCGGACGGTTTTTTGTTTCTGGTCGAGCTTGTGAGCATCGTTGCGGCGGCCGTCTGATCAAGAACCTGGATGCTTCCGAGGCTTCCGGCTCAAGGATGTTTCAAGTCGTGTGATCAGCAACGATGCCCAGCGATCCTACCGCGATCTCCTGGCGCGTCGATTCCGGGTTCTGGTGAAGATGCCGGTGCTCGGAGCCGGGGCCCTCGGGTTCATTCGGGTGGCTGGGCCGTACCAGTGTCGACGCGGTGCTGTCGGGTCACTCGGCGATGGGCCGTCGCAGGATCGAACGGACCGCGGCGACGCTCGTGGTGACTTCGATGCGCAGTCCGACGCGGTGAGGCTCCGGGCAGATCGCGAGGATCTTCAGACTTGCAGTCCTCCACGGTCCGCGGGTTCGGCGATCTTGGAGGGCTGCGTCGGTCCAGAGTCGGTTCGAGAGCGAGGGATGACGAGGCCCCTCCAAATCCCAGAATCAAGAAAGTCTCCGACCCTGATCGCGAACAGAAGGTGAGGGGTCTGAATGGCCATCTCCGCTTCGACAGATCCGACTCTGGGGTTCAGCCTCGAGTCTCCTTTCCCGAAGTTCGATTCTCTGGAACTTCCCCGCCGATCGGTCGATCGCGGCACCGGGCACCGGCTTCTCGCCGTCGAATCCCGGCTTGGGGATTTCGATGATTGCGGTCCCTGGGATCGCGGGTTGTTCCACGTGGAACAATTCATTGGGAGGGCTGTGAAGGATGCCCGGCCGCCCTGAGCCAGGTCTCCGCTTCCGCGGCCGTACGGAAGACTCGCGTTTCCCAACCGGGGATTCCGACCAGCATCTCCCACATTCGCGACAACCCGAACAACTCATCCTTCGGGGCGACGATCGCGATGGCTGTCCGGGGAATCAGGCGCATCAGGCGCTTGTCGACTTCGCTCAGGCGGCGTACGTCGTCGGCGCTCACTTCTACCTTCGTCACCTGGTCGAAGAGCACGAGGGTGAGTCGGACGTCGCGTATATCGTTACCGCATTTCACGAGCTTCCGGGTGGCGTCGATGATTTCGGGCGCGGTCAGAACTCCGCTGCCGGTGAAGACGAGGAGACTGCCTTCGTTTCGCAGTTCGGTGGTATACACCCTGATCCTCCCGCTCCCCGGTCGCCGGGAATCAGGATACCTACCTCGGGTACCCGCTTCAACAACGGCGACGGATCGACGGAGCTGTCGTCCCACCTCTCAGGACGAAGAGGCTCCATGCACTGGAACACTCTTCGCGGCAGATCACCTTGGTAATGCCGCACCGATCTTGGAATCGATGCATTGCTGCGGATGGGAGAACAACAGCCAGGGATTGCATTTCCTTCTCAGTCGAACGGGGTTTTCCTGTTAGGCGAACCTGCCCTTCTCACGATCTCGTCACATCCAGTTGGGAACGAGCCCTGCGATGCAACCTTCGCAGAGATTGACGATTTCATGTGTCCACTGAAGAAGTCGGGACGCAGTCCCGATCTTCGTTCCTGGGCTCCGATTGATGCACCCTTTCCAACCGATTCCGCCCCACCGGCCCGATCTCGGGGATTTCGATCGACTTCTTAGAACTCTCCGGCTCGATGCTGCGATCGGCTGACATCGGCATTCAGGATCGGAAGGGGAAGGAGGCTTGGCAGTCGCTGAACCGCGGAGCTTCCGAAGGAGAGGGGGTTGGAGGCGGGATGTTCTCTGTGGAACAGCGGGCGGGATGGAAGCGGACAAGAACAACTCGCTGAGCCGGGGAACTCCAGAAGAAGTGGCGGTGGGGGGGCGGAATGTTCCACGTGGAACATCGAGCGGGATGGAAGCGGGCAAGGACAGCTCGCTGAGCCGGGGAACTCCCGAAGAAGTGGCGGTGGGGGGCGGGATGTTCCACGTGGAACATCGAGCAGGATGGAAGCGGGCAAGGACAACTTGCTTGCTGAGCCAGGGGGCTCCCGAAGGCGAGGAGGTTGGGGGCGGAATGTTCCCTGTGGAACATCGGCCGGGTGGGGCGAGTTACGAACAACTCGCTAAGCCGGAGAGCTCCCGAAGGAGACCGGGTTGGGGACGGGATGTTCCACGTGGAACATCGAGCGGGATGGAAACGGGCAAGGACAGCTCGCTGAGCCAGGGGGCTCCCGAAGGAGACCGGGTTGGGGGCGGGATGTTCCCCGTGGAACATCGGGCGGGGTGGGGCGAGTTACGAACAACTCGCTAAGCCGGGGAGCTCCCGAAGGAGACCGTGTTGGGGACGGGAGGTTCCACGTGGAATAACAGACTGCGGGGACTCTTATTTTTTCTTCGCGCCGGGGACCTGCTTGATGCGGACCGCCGTGTCGCGGAAGATCTTGGGATGGGAGGAGCTCTTATCGGGCTCGGGCTGCTTGCCGCCTTTCCACGGGCTCGACAGGAAGTAGTCGAACGGGAAGATCTCGTGACTGTACTTCCCAAGCGCGCGCATGAACCCGTTGGCGTGGATGTTCAGCCAGCCAAAATTGGTCTTGATGTAGATATCGACGTCGTCGCCTCCCTGAGGAAACGACTTCACGACCAAACCCAGATGTTCGGATCCGTCGGCGATTCGGACCACGGCGGAGATGAGTCCCACGTCCTCGCCCGCGAAGCCGACCGATTCTTTGACGTTGGGATTCGGTTCGCCGTCCTGGCCGGGCTCGATGATCCAGACCTTTCCGGCCAGCACATCCTCGGCGGTAATCTCGTTCAGCTTCATAGGTTCCCCGACGTTACGCAATCTTTCCCGCCGACGGACACTCCCCGGCGATCGGGCACTCTCCGCACTTCGGCTTCCGCGCGGCACAAATTCGGCGGCCGTGCCAGATCAGCCGATGGGAGAATGTGATCCACTCCTCCATCGGCAGAAGCTTCATCAGGTCTTGCTCAATTTTCTTCGGATCGTCCTCGCGCGTCAACTGAAGTCTGCGGGAGATCCGATGGACGTGAGTATCGACCACGACTCCCGAAGCTTTGTGGAACCAGGTCCCGAGGACGACGTTCGCTGTCTTTCGCGCGACGCCCGGCAGCTCCAGGAGCTCCTCCATGGTTGACGGCACTTGCCCGTCGTGCTTCTCGACGATCATCTTCGCCGCACCCTGGATGCTCTTTGCCTTGTTGCGATAGAAGCCCGTGGATCGGATGTCCTCCTCGAGGGCCTTGATATCGGCTTCGGCGAAATCCCTCGCGGTCCGGTACTTCTTGAAAAGCGCCGCCGTCACAATGTTCACCCGGTGATCAGTGCACTGCGCGGAAAGGATCGTCGCCACGAGCAGCTCCAGCGCGCTGCGATGGACGAGCGCGCACGTTGCGTCGCCGTAAACGCGGGCGAGCGTGCGGAGGATCTTCGTGAGCCTCTCAGGCGTTGAGGATTTCGAGGACTTCATCCAGCTCCCGGGTGTTGAGCACATCCATCTTTTCCAGCCAGGCCCGCCGTGCGGTCGCGATGCCGTACTCAATGTTCTCCAGGTCAGCAGTCGAATGCGCGTCCGGGTTGATTGCGAGCATCACGCCGAGCTCCTTCGCCCGGCGGCAATGAACCCAGTCCAGATCAAGACGATTGGGATAGGCATTTAGCTCCACGATCTTGGAGTGTTTTTGCGCCGTTTCAAGAACGCGGCCGAGATCGAGTTTGTAGCCGTCGCGGCTCAGCAGCAGGCGGCCCGTGGGATGGCCGAGGATGTCGAAGTGCTCGTTCGCGATGGCCTTGCATACGCGGTCGGTCATCTCCTTTTCGGACATCTCAAATCGGGAGTGTACAGAACCAATCACGAAGTCCAGCCGGCCCAGGATCTCCGGATTCAGGTCGAGAGATCCGTCCGGGAGGATGTCGCATTCCAACCCCTTCAGAATTCGGAAGTCATTCCAATTCCGATTGAGCCGGTCGATTTCCATCATTTGCTTGGCGAGGCGATCCTCATCCAATCCATTGGCATAGGCCGCGGCCTTGCTGTGATCTGAGAGGCCCATATAGCTCAGGCCCATGGAACGGGCTTTCTCTGCCATGGCGTCGATTTCGGCGCTGCCGTCACTCCATGTGGAATGAGTGTGGAAGACTCCTCTAAGGGATTTGAAGTCAATAAGTTGCGTTGGAAGCTGACGTTCGATTTCCCCGGTGTTTTCCCTCAACTCGGGGGGGACATAGGGCAGGCCCAGCGCCTTGTAGAGCCCCGCCTCGTCGGGAAGTTCAATATTATTGGCTCCCTCCATGAGGCCGTATTCATTGATCTTCAGGCCCTTTTTCTGGGCGAGCTGGCGCAGGCTGACGTTGTGCTCTTTGCTGCCGGTAAAGTAAGCCAGGGCGGCAGGGAACTGGGCGTCCGTGACGACGCGAAGATCGACCTGCATCCCCGACGTCATCCGCACGCTGGTCTTGGTATCGCCCTTCCCGAGGACCTCGGCGACTCCGTCGGCCTTGAGGAAGTGTTCCATCACGGCGGCGGCATGGTCGGAGCTGGCCAGGAGGTCAACATCCCTCACGACCTCCTTCCAGCGGCGCAGGCTCCCGGCAATGCTTACCCGCCGAACGGTCTCATGGGCCCTCAGATGCTCGACCAGGCGCCGCGCAACGGGGAGGGCGTCGCTGAGGAGATACTGTCCCGCGTTCTTCTGCAGAAACTGGATGCCCTCGAGGATCTTCTTCTCGGTCTTTTCCCCGAACCCTTTCAGGGAAGCGAGCCGGTGCTCCGCCGCTGCCTGCCGAAGCCCCTCGATGCTGCTGATGCCCAGATCCTTCCAGACGACGCGGGCCTTCTTTGGCCCGAAGTTGGGAATCGCGAGCATCTCGAGTACGCCGGGCGGCACGTCCTTGCGGAGGTCCTCATAGTAGTCCATCTTCCCGGTGGTAACGAGCTGGCTGATCTTCTCCTCCAGCGCCTTTCCGATGCCCTTGACCTCGCCGAGCTTCTTCTGCTCGATAAGGGTTCGCAGATCGCCGGGGAGGCTCTCGAGGGCGCGGGCGCCATTTTGGTAGGCGCGGACTTTGAAGGGGTTTTCGTCCTGGATCTCGAGAATGCGCGCGATCGTCTCCAGGATCTCGACGACCTGCGGGGTATTCATGGGCGCCTAGTCGCGATAGATCTCGTGGCAGACATCGCACTTCGCCTGCAATCGCTCGAGGAGATACTCGCGCTTCTCCTTGCCCTCCCAGGGAACGCCTTCAAAGTCCTGCTTGACCTTGAGGTCGAAGACGTCGAAGAGGCCCTGAAGTTTCTCCTCCTCGTCTTCGTCCCTGCGGTACTGGAGTGCCTTGGCCTTGACCATGGTCTCGCGGATTACCGCGAGCTTCTTCTTGATGTCGGCCTCGGGCTTCTCCTTCTCGATATCCTCCTTGATGCCCTTGAACGTCTTGCCGTTCTCCTTCATGAGGCCGGTGAATTTCTTGGTGAGTTCGGGGGTCTTGCCGCGGTCCTTCTTGTCCTGGGAGGAGACGGGATCGGAGAGGAGGGCGAGAAAACAGATCCCGCTCAGGAGTTTGTTCACGCGCGGGATCGTATCACAGCGCGTACGCCGAGTAAAGATCGCACGCCCGGGCGCTCAGATCTGGTACATGTCCTTGAAATGGGGCAGGTCAAACGTGATCGACCGTTTCGTGCCGCAGTCCTTGCACTGCAGATCCAGCCGGTCATAGGGTTCGCCCGCCGAGCTTTGGCAGAGGGCCTGCAGCTTGACATCGAATTTCTCTGCGCCGCACTGGCATTTGAGGCGCATGACGACACTGTATTCGCGGGCGACGTCGCTGAAGTGCCGCGTCACGGGCTTCTCCCGCGTCGTCACATAGCGTTCCAGGATTCCCAGCAGGTGGTGCACCATGGCGGTCTCGAGCGCGGGTACTTCGAACCCGTGGCCTTCCTCCGCGACGGGGTCGAAGGCCTGGATCGCAGAGTAGAGCATGAAGTGGACGACGTACCCCACCGGATACTGCGGCAGCTCCTTGGCGCCCGGTGTCAGCTTGGCTTCGAGCAGCTCCAAGGCCCGGGAGTCGGGCTTCTTCCTCGCGCGCTCCGTATAGGCGGAGAGAATGGTTTTCAGCGAACGCAACAGCCGTTCGTCGAGCGCGTCGACCACCTGGATGCCCTCGTATTCCTGCACGCTGAAATGCTCGCCGGCCGCACCTACGTAGCGCGAGCGGAGGTTCAGCACCGCGCAGGATGCGGCAATCACCGTCGCGGCGGAGGTCAGTTTCTTGAGGGTCTCGTCCGTCTGCGACTCGATCGCCCGCGCGTGTTGTTCGATCAGCTTTTTCGCCTGGGGCGACAGGTCCATCTTGTCGGCGGAGCGGCTCACCGGGGTGATTTCTCCTCGATCAGCTGTTTTACGGATGGCTTCAGGAAATGAAAGGGTTCCACGGAGACTTCCGGCTGGTCGAAGGATCCTTTCAGCACCACGGGCGTCAAGGCTCCCTTGAAGATGTTGGACAGCAGATCGATCGGAGCGCCGATGACGGGGATTATACTATTCCAGTCGCTCTTGCCAAGCCTCGGCACGAACACGATCTCCATCCAGTCGCCGGTCAGTCCGCAGATGCCGTCGCCGAAGAGGCTGACCGGGTATCCGAGGAAGTGCATCTTGTCCACCCGGATTTCGCCCTCGCCTGCCGTGAACTCCAGCACCGCCGAGTCGATTTTCCGGTCCGACACCTTCGTCAGCGTCAGGAGGTGGATAATTCCCGAGAACGCGGGGACCTCCCATAGATCGCCATCGGTCACCTCGCAGTGACCCGAACAGATCGGGCGGCCGGCCCGGCGCTCGTCGAAGGTAAGCGCGAGGACGCCGTTGAAGCGGCCGGTCATCGGATGCGTGATGAAGGGCGCTCCCTCGGCCATCCTGGAGACGTCGGCGTCGACGACGTCGACCATCAGCTTCCGGACGGTGAACGGATGGGTCTTCGGCACCTCGATGTCGCCGGTCATCTTTCCGCCATAGAAGTCGCCTCGGAAGGGATGCACGAGCAGGCGACCGTCGACGCGGGTGAGGCGCGTGTGCACGGACGTGATGCGCCACGTCACCTCCTTACCGGTGGGCCCCACGAACGTCACGTTGATAATGCCGTCGTGAATGTGCACCCCGTTTCGGGGAAAACCCTCGTCGGGCCGCAGGTAGTCCTTCCACGGGTCCTCCTTCGACTCGACCTGTTCGGCGGCGGCCCGGGGAGCCTGCTGGAAGGCCCACTCGACGTTCCACTCTCCGCCGGTTTCGCGCCGGACGAAGATCTCGGGCTGGAAGAGGTCGACGCGCATCACCTTGAGGTGCGGGTCGCGAAGGGGGATTCCGTCGAGCGATAGCCGCAGGCGCGAGGCGCGGAAGAAGAGGCGCCGCGTCCCGCCGTGATGGGTGTAGGCTTCGGCGTCGTGAAGGATGATATCCCCCTGGCCGTCCACGGTCACGGCGCCGATTGTCTCCACGGCCGCGCTCCCCAGGTCGTTGTAGACGCGCTGGGCGTAGCCGTGGACCAGGCGGTGATAGACGATGTCCCGGGCGATCCAGTAGGCGACCGCCAGGAAGAGGAGAGCGAACAGGAGGATCAGCCAGCGGGCCCGGTAATCGCGCTTTTGGGCCTGACTAAATTCGGCTCGTTCGAAGCCCCGGGATTTCGCCATAGTTTAATTATAGTCGACGTCCGCACCGCTATAATGGGGCGAAGATGGGGACGATACCCAAGTCCGTCGGGAAGTACCAGGTCCTTGGCGCCGTGGGCCGGGGCGGCATGGGCGAGGTCTTCAAGGCCTACCAGCCCGACTTGCACCGCCACGTCGCCATCAAGACGCTCCTCTCCGGCGAGCAGGCATCCGAGGAATTCTTGCAGCGTTTCCATCGCGAGGCCCGGATGGCTGCGATGCTCTCCCATCCGAACATCGTCCCGATCTACGACATCGGCGCCGAAGGCAAGCTCCACTACATCGTCATGGAGTATGTCGAAGGCCGCTCCTTCAAACAGCTCCTCGAGGAGAAGCGGCTCGACCCGGACAAGAGCCTCCGCATCGCCTACACGGTCGCCCGCGCCCTCCAGTTCGCCCACGACCACAAGGTGATCCACCGCGACATCAAGCCCGCCAATCTCATCCTCGACAAGCAGGGCCGGGTCAAGATCCTGGACTTCGGCCTTGCGCGCTCCCTGGACGGGAAAGGGCTCACGGCATCCAGTTCAATGGTGGGCACCCCGTATTACATGTCGCCCGAGCAGGCCTTCGGCGCCTCCGAGGAGCTGGATCATCGCACCGATTTGTACTCGCTCGGAGCCGTGCTGTATGAGATGCTGACCGGCCGGCCGCCCTTCGAAGGAGGGACGGTCCTGGCGATCCTCCGGAAGATCGAGGATGACGACCCCGCGCCCGCCGGAATATCCGCGCGGGTCGACGCGATGGTGGCCCGAGCGCTGGCCAAAGATCGCGAACGCCGATTCCAGTCCGCCGCCGAGATGGCCGAGGCCATCCGGGCCTGCCTTTCCGAGGGGAGCGCGCCCGAATCACCGGTGTCGACGTCGGCACAGGCTCCCGCCGTCTTCCAGGTCCGGCAACGGACGGTCTGGACAGCCGCGAGCCTTCTGGCCGCAGCCTTCGCCGGCATTGTCGCCTGGAGCTTCTGGCCGAAGCCTGCTCCTGCGCCTCCGCCTCCCGAACCGCAGAAGATCACGACCCGCGGGGCTCCGCCGCCCGACCCCGCGGTCGAGCTTCAGGCCCTCCTGGCGCGCAAGACCGATGTCCCGACCGCGGAATTGAAGAAGTTCCGCGACGATCCTCAGCTGCGCCGCCTGATCGCGGAGCACTACATGAAGCGCGGCCAGTTCACCCGCGCGCTGGAGGACCTCCGGGGCTACGAGAAAGCCATCATCGAGCTCGCCTCCGCCCGCGCGCTTCAGCGCTTCATTTCCCCGGCCCTTTTCAGGGTGTCGATCGCCCAGCCCCGCGATATGAAGGGCCCCGAAGCCTTCCTCATGGCCGCCTTGGGAAGGCACCTGGAGGGCAAGCAGGATGCCGCCCGCCAAAAGCTCAAGGCCGCGATCAACAACGACGCGCTTCCGGCCCACGCCTTGCTGGTCCGGGCCCACATCGATCTCCTCGATGTCCTTCAGAATCCCGCGGACGAGGGCTCAAAGAAGGTCCTGGCGGATCTTCGCCGGGAACTGGATCGGGCGAACGAGCTCTACCTCCTGCCGCTGCGGGCCATCGCGGCTCAGCTGGCGGGCGACGGGTCCGCGGCCCGGGACTGCGCGAACCTCCTGCTCCGTTCGGCGCCCAGCTCGGCGGAAACCTTCCTGACGAGCGCGATCCTCTTCCTCAAGGCCGGACGCATTGATTTGGCCGCCGATGAGGTCGAGGAGGCGGTCCGCATGGATTCGAAGTCCTGGGACTCGTCCATCCTCCGCGTCTACCTGCGCTGGCTGGAAGTGCTGAACGATCCTGAGAACGAGCGGCTGGAAACGTCGGCCGAGGGGAAGATGGATCTCGCCGAAATGCGCGAGGCCCTGGACGAGCGGCTGAAGCACGACCATTATCCGGCGGCGCTGCTTCTCCGCGCGGCGCTGTCGTCCCTGGACGGGAAGTGGGAACCGGCGGAGGAGGATCTGGGCCGCCTGGGGAGGCGCATCAACGACCGCTGGGATCTGATCACGGTGGACCACGAGCGCCTCGCCGCCTTCGCGTGGGCGGCAGGCTCCCGGAGCAAGCTCCTGTCGGTGACGGCGGACCTGCAGCTGCACCTGGGGCGGCGGATTCCGGCCCTGGCAACGTCCGAGCTGATCACCGGAGAGGAGCTGCCCGAGGAGGAGCGCCGTGAGCTCCTTCGGAACAACCACATGCGGATGGCGCGTCTGCACCGGAGCCGACTGGACAAAGCGCTTTGGCATCTCGAGCAGGCGCTCAAGCTCGGCCAGCCGCCCAAGGACGTGCGGGAAGACAACGAGCTTGGCGAACTGCGCCAGCGCCCGCCCTTCGACGCGCTCCTCAAGCGATATGAAAACTGAGGAGTTCGAGGCCGAGGTCGCCCCGCACCGCGACTCGCTCTCCCGGTTCGTCTCCATGATGGTCGGACGTGAGGCGGAGGACATCGTCCAGGAGGCGATCGCCACCGCGTTTCGCGATGCGGCCAAGTTCGAAGGCCGCTCGAAGTTTTCCACCTGGCTCTACGGGATCGCGCTTAATCTCTGCCGGAAGTACCTGCGGGACCGATCCCGCCACGCCTCCGCGGCCAGCCAGGAGGTGCTCGAGGCCCAGCCGGCGCGTGGTCGCGGGGTGCTGTCGAGCGTCATTCGACACGAGATGGCCGAGCGGCTGGAACTCTCGGTGGGACGTCTGCCCACCTCCATGCGGGAGGCATTCCTGCTCCGCTACGTCGACGCCATGGACTATCCGGAGATCTCGTCGATCACGGGCGTGTCCGAGGGGACGGCGAGGGTGCGCGCATTCCGGGCCCGGGCCCTCCTCCGGGGGGAGCTGGGCGCCGTGGTGGATACGGTCTGGCTCGAGAAGGACCCCGAGCCTTAGCTCCTTCGGGGAGCTGGAGCGTAGACGCAGGCGCGGCCGCCGCTGGCGAGGTGGTCGGTGCGGTCCAGGGGCCCGCCCAGGACGGCCTCGAAGAGCTTCTTCTCGAAGCGACAAACCTGCGGGAACTCCCGGGCGATCGCCGCGATGGGGCAGTGGTGCTCGCTCATTCCCTTGCCTTCCGCGCGGGCCATGTAGCCTTCGTCGGCGCGGATCTTCGCCAGCTCGCGCCATTTCTCGGCGACGGACATTCCCGCGAGCCGTTTCTTGTACGTGCCGATGAGGGCCCGCGTGCGGCGGTCCAAGAGCTGGTCGATCTTCTTCTCGCCATCGACGTCGCGGAGCTGTCGCAGGAGCGCCAGGGCGAGGGGTCCGTAGGCCTGGGGAAATAGGGCCTCGGCCTTTTCGCTCAGGGCGTAAAGATGCGTGGGGCGGCCGACCTCGCGCTTCTCGACGCGGACGCGGAGGAGCCCCTCGCGCTGGAGCATGGCCAGCTGCTGGCGGACCGCGGTCCGGTGGACTCCGCGAAGCTCAGCCAGGCGCGGGACGTTCAACGGGCCGTGGATCTTGAGCAGGTCGAGGATCGCCGGCCGGTCGGCCTCGGTAAATTCCCGCATGAATGGATTTTAGCTCGAATTCCGTTTTGGTGCAACAGAAGTTTCTTGAGTTTATCCAATATAAACAGTATATACTGTCTTAAGTGATTTCCGCTGCTGAGGAGGATGCAAGATGACGATCGAACTGCCCGCCCTGCCGTACGCGATGGACGCGCTCCAGCCGCACCTGTCGAAAGAGACCCTGGAATATCATTACGGAAAGCACCACAAGACCTACGTGGACAAGCTGAACTCCTTCCTGCCGGGGACGAAGTACGAGAAGATGACGCTCGATGAGATTGTCAGAGGCTCCGTCGGCGAGGCGAAGATCTTCAATAACGCCGCGCAGATCTGGAACCATACCTTCTATTGGAGCGGGCTCTCCCCCAGGGGCGGAGGCGAGCCGAAGGGGGCGATGGCCGACGGCATCAAGACGGCCTTCGGGTCGGTCCCCGACTTCGTGAAGAAGTTCAGCGAAGTGGCCACGGGGCTGTTCGGGTCGGGCTGGACCTGGCTCGTGCGGAAGAAGGACGGCTCGCTGGACATCGTTCCGACGAAGGACGCCGCCAATCCCATGACCGACGGAATGAAGCCGCTGCTGACCTGCGACGTGTGGGAGCACGCGTACTACATCGACTACCGGAACGCCCGTCCGAAGTACGTGGAATCGTTCTGGAAGCTGGTGAACTGGGACTTCGTCGAGAAGAACCTGAAGGGCTAGCGGCCGCCTCCGGGGGTTCGGCGGGGCCCGGCCGGGTCTCTTCTCCGGGGCCGCGCCCAGCTCATCGTTGCATCCCCGGCGCCCTTTCGTGTTTCATAGGGCCCGTGCAGGTCACGATCCGCCTGGAAAGCCGCGCCAAGGACGTCGAGCGCTGGAGCCGCGGCGATGCTCCCGCCACGCTCGTCAAATCCAACAACGGCCGCAGCGTCTGGCGCGTCGCCCTGGGCAATCCCGGACTCTTCGTCAAACGCTTCCCCCCCGAGCTCCTCCGGGACCGGGCCCGAAAGGAAGCAGAACTGCTCGACGCCCTCCATAAAGCCCGCATCCCCTGCCCGCGGCTCGTCGCCGTTGCCCGCGATGCCGAAGGCTCGTATCTCCTCACGGAGGAAATTCCCGACGCCCGGCCCCTCGGCGAGGTCCTCCAGCGGCCCGGCCCCCAGGCCCGAATCCTCCTCGGAGACCTCGGCCGCCTCGCCCGCCGGCTCCAGGACGCCGGCTTCGACCACCAGGACTTCCACGTGGGCAATGTGCTCGTCCGCGAATCCGACCTCTACGTCATCGACGTCCACCGCGCCACCCGGAAGACATCCCTTTCCCGCGATCGACGGCTCGACGGCCTGGCCTTCACGGCCATGTCCTTCGTCGAAATCCGTCCCCTCACCGACGTCCTCCGCTTCTTCCGGGCCTACGGACTCCCCTCGCGCCAGGACTGCGTCGAGGTCTGGAACCGGCTCCGGAAGCGCCATCATGAATACTTCCTCGGACGACAGAAACGGGCGTTCAAGGATGGCAGCGGCTTCGGCCGGCAGGGAACGGTCTTCTACCGCAAGGGCATTGACCTGGACCAGCTCCTGCGTCGGATCCAGGCCGGGAAGCGCGAAATCATCCGGAAGACCAAGAACGAGAGCCTCGAACGCGTGGACGGCACCCTCTTCGTGAAGACCACCACCGCCTCGCGCGCCAAGCGAATCTGGGAGAATGCTCATGGCCTGGCACTCCGCGGCATCGACACCCCGAAGCTCTGGGCCTGGGACCGCACCTGGGTCGCCGGAGAATGGGTCGACTCCGTGGATCTTCACGACTACATCCGAACGAGGTACGGCGGCCTCGGCCGACGGGAGCGGCTCGCCTTCCTCTTCCGACTCGCCCGCCTGATCCGCCGTTTCCACGATTACGGCTGCTACCATAGGGACCTGAAGGCCGGCAACATCCTGGTCGGGGAGGGGCGGATCCTGGTCATCGACCTGGATCCCGTTCGATTCAGCGACAACGTGCCCGAGAACGGGCGCCGCTACAACCTTGCCCAGCTGAACGCCGCGGTGACCCCGCCCCTCACGAAGACAGATCGCCTCCGCCTTCTCATCTACTACCTCGGGAACTGCACGTCCTTCAGGGAGCGTCGCGCGGACTGGGTCCGCGACATCATGGCCGCCACCCGGGAACGAATGCACCGGTGGCCGCCGACGTAGGCCTTGCTTTGTCTTCACCCGGAAGTATGGTAGGAGACTCTTCTGAGGGTCCGCCATGAAGATCCTGGTCACGGGAGGCGCCGGATTCATCGGCTCCCACCTCGTTCGCAGCCTCCTTTCCCAGGGCGAGTCGGTCGTGGTCTACGACAACCATGATCCCCAGGTCCATCGCAAGAAGGTCAAGCCGGCGCGGGCGCCGGGACTGAAGACCGTCATCGGCGACGTCCGCGATCGACGGACGCTCGCCGCCCAGGTGAAGAAAGTCGACGCCGTCGTCCACCTGGCGGCGGCGGTGGGCGTGGGGCAGTCCCAGTACCAGATCCGTCATTACGTGGACGTGAACCTGAACGGCACGGCGACGCTGCTGGACATCCTCGCCAACGACAAGCACAACGTGGGCCGCATCGTGGTCGCCAGCTCCATGTCCGCCTACGGCGAAGGCGCCTACGAGTGCGCCCGGTGCGGCCGCGTCCGTCCCGGCCTTCGCAGCGATGAAGCGATGCGGAAGGGAAAGTGGGAGCCCGTCTGCCCGGCGTGCGGAGGGGCGCCCAAGCCCGTGCCGACGAGGGAGAGCGACCGCTTCCTTTCGAACTCCATCTACGCGGTGACGAAGATGGGACAGGAGGAACTCGTCCTCAATTACGGCCTGGCCTACGGGGTTCCGTCGCTGGCCCTGCGCTTCTTCAATGTCTTTGGCCCCGGCCAGTCCCTTTCGAATCCCTACACCGGGGTCGCCGCCATCTTCATGGGCCGCCTCAAGAACAGGCGCGTCCCCGTCCTTTATGAGGACGGCCTCCAGTGCCGCGACTTCACGAGCGTCCACGACATCGTGCAGGCGATCGAGCTTTCGATCCGGAAGCCGATGGGCGAGCACCGCATCTTCAACGTCGGCAGCGGAGTGCCCACGCCCATCAAGTCGGTTGCCGAGACCCTGGCCCGCTGCTACCAGTCGGATCTGGAGCCGTCGATCGTGAGGAAGTTCCGCAGCGGCGATATCCGCCACTGCTACGCGGACATCGGTCGGATCACGGAGTCGCTCGGTTATCGCCCGAAAGTCTCGCTCGAAGAGGGAATGCGGGAGCTGGTGGATTGGGCGCGCTCGGTGGACGCGAAAGATGGCTTCGAGCAGGCCCAGCGCGAACTCGCGCGACGGGGGCTGGTCTAGACCGGGCGGGGCCTCCCCGGGCGTCTCCCGGCCAAATCCGCTGTCAATTCGCCGGCCCTCCCTATATAGTTGAAGCCCGGCATGGAATACGGCAGAACCCCGCGCACCGAGGTGGGGATCCCTCGTCCCCCTTCGGATGAGCTCTCGAAGGCTCTCCTCGGCGAGGATTCCCGCCTCGATCGGAGCGCTGACCCCCTCTTCCGCGTCTTCCCCGGTCCGGGACTCCCGCTCGGAGGGGCGGACCGCCTCCTCGAGCTCTAGCGCCCGGATTGTCCGCATGCGCGTGCTGATGCTCACCCATTCGTCGGACACTCCCAGCACCCGCCACCGCATCCTCCCGCTTCTTCCGCTCTTTCGACGCGACGGCGTCGACGTCGAACATCTCGAGATTCCGTCCGGCCTGGTGGACCGCTGGAGGATTCTTCAACGGGCGCCCTCGTTCGACATCATCGTGCACCAGAAACGGCTGCTTCCGGCGTGGCAGATGCGGGCGCTTAAGACTCATGCCAAGGCGCTCGTCTACGACTTCGACGATCCCATGGTCTACGCGCGACGGGGCGGGGCGATCGCGCTCTCCTCGACTCGCGTTGCCCGCTTCCGCGCCGCGATGGCGGCGGCGGACGCGGTCGTCTGCCATGCCGGCTCCGACGCGCTCGCGCGGGAATATGGCGCGTCAAGAATCGTGGTGATCCCCACGCCGGTCGACCTGGCGCGCTGGCCCATGAAGACCTCCTGGGCGTCCTCCGAATTGACGCTGGGCTGGCTCGGCACCGCGGCGAATCTTCCCAATCTGAAGGAGATCGCCCCGGCGCTGGCCGGTCGAAAGCTCCGGATCGTGGCTGACGCATCGGTCGACCTGCCCGGGGTGGCGGTCGAGTATGTCAAATGGAACGAGGCCAATGAGGCCCAAGAGGTGCGGGCTTTCGACGTCGGGATCGCGCCGTTGCCCGACGACGTCTGGAGCCGCTTCAAGATGCCCTTCAAGATCGTGCCCTACCTGGCCTCGGGAGTCCCGGTACTCGCGACGGCCCTGGGGGCGGTGTCAGCAGTGATCCGCGACAACGAAAATGGACTTCTGGCGGGCGACTGGAAGACCCAGATCGCGAGGCTGGAAGATCCCGCGCTTCGCGAGCGGCTGGGCCGCCAAGGCCGCAGGACGGCCGAGGCGGACTTTACGATCGAAGCGGCCTATTCGAAGTGGAAGGCCTTGTTCCGATCGCTGGCCGACCGCTCCTAACTACTTGGCGATTTGCCGGATCTCCCCGAGCAGGGCCTCGTCGGGGGTCCCCGACTTCAGGCGCTCCGCGAATTCAGCGACGCCCGGCCTCTTCGCAGACCGGTCCACCGCGTCGATCAGGAGCGGGCGCAGCCCGCTGCGGCGGAGATCGTTGGCGATCCACAGGTCAAATTCACGCCCCGCGACGACGACGGCTTCCTCGAGATAGCGTCGCAAGGCGTCGAATTCGAAGAGATCGCCCCGGAACGTTTTCCCACGCTTGTGATCCGTGTAGTAGCTGCTGGGGCCGTCGAACTTGCCTTCTCTCCAGGTGAACAAGGACATGGACACGGCAAGGTCCCCGGCCGTGAGGGCAATTTGGAGCGCGGCGGCCGGGAAGAGTCCCGTGGTGCTAAAGCCGTTGGCTCGTGCTTCCATCCGGCGCGCCTCGGCGATGAGCCCCTTCTCCCGGGCCTTGAAGAGCTCCACCGTGGTGCACGAGGCCTCGGCGCGGGCTACCAGGTCGCGCGCCTCAGCCGAAAGCTGGGTCAGCTCAGCCAGCTGAGGCTCAAGCCGCGACAGCAGGCCGTCGTCCCACAGGAAGGCAACGAACGCCCACTCCCGATCCGACTCCCTGATCCGGAACTGGTTCAGGACGGGAATCTCCTGAGCCTCGTCCGGAGCCCGGAAGACCACCCTCGCGATCCCCGGCGGAGGGGCATCCCATTCCACGGTGAAGCCGCCGCCTTCCAGGCGGGTCGGATTGGGGAAGGTCGAAAGCGGATTCTCCTCGAGGCGGCCCTTCACCAGGCGGTTCGCGGCCGGCACCAGCAGGGCGTGGAACACGGTCCCTTCCGGTAGAGGGGAATGTCCCTCAAAGCGGAGCCTCCCGACCGAATCGGCCCCTTTCGCGGTCTCCAGGACGCCGGTGAGAAACTCATTGCCGCCGGTCATCCGGACCGCGGTTGAGGACGGGGGGCGCTCCTGGGCCTCCTTCGAAAACGGGACCGGACGGGTCCCTGCAGGGAACTCGCTGCGCATGGCCCCGTACACCAGGGCGCAGACCAGCAGCGCGGCGGCGGCGATGGCAAGGCCACGGGAACGACCGGTGGGATTCGATTCCGCGGCGCGCAGGAACTCGGCGCGGGCGCGCAGGGTTCTCTGGCTGTCCACCGGCAACGCCGCCTGCCGGACCAGCCGGCCAAGATTCCTCTCGAAGAGATCAGAGCTCATCGTCGCCTCCTTCGATCAGCCGTTCGCGAAGGGCTTCGCGGGCGCGGTGCAATCTGGACTCGATCGCCTTCTCGGTCTCGCCCAACGCCCGGGCGATCATCCGGATCGGCATGTCCTGGAAGTATCGGCGCAGGAGGACGTCGCGCTGCCCGGCCTGGAGGGACTCCAGCGCCCGGCGGACCGCGCCGATCATGTCGGCACTCCGGAGGATGTCGTCGGGGAGTTCCTCGCGGTCGATCGACGCGAGCGCGTCCTGGACGCGGTCGCGGGTCCGGTCGGCTCGGCGCCGCGTGCGGACCCGGTTCCGGGCGATGCCCAGAAGCCAGGCGTCCAGCGGCGCATCGCCGCGATACTGGCCGCGATTGCGCCAGGCATGGAGGAGGGTTTCCTGGACGAGGTCGTCGACGTCGGCCGAGGAGGCGCCACTGGCGGAGGCGATGAAGCGGAAGACGCGGGGATAGAACTCGTCGAAGAACGCCGCCGGATCCGATTCCAATCGCAGGATCGCGAAGTTCAGCATGGCTAACCGGTAGTTGCGCGATTGGGCTCGATCCCTCGAAAAATCCGTCGTCCGACTGAATTCTACCCCGGGCGCCGGTCCGGGATGGCAAGATGGGGGTATGAAGAACCTGGGGGCCGCGGCTGTCATGCTCCTGGTCGGCTGCGCCGTTCCTGCGGAGCGGCGGGTGGACGAGGTGCGGCTCCGGGCTCTGGACACGCCGGACCGGGTCCGCCGGGAGCTGGCCTTCCAGGATCTCCTGCGCGGGGAAGGGGCGCCCGTTCCGCTCCTTCGCGCGGCCCTAGGCATGGGCGCGGAACACGGATTCCCGGCGGTGGCCCTGCTCTACGCGCAGGGCCGGGGCGACGCTGCGCCCCTGGAACTGCGGGCCCGGCATCTGGCGGCCTTCGAGTGGCCGGCCGATCCCACGGGGGAAAACGCCGTGGTCGAGCCGTACGTTCGTGCCGCGGTCGAGCAGGATCTAGCGAGGGCCGGAATCGCCGCGCTGCCGATTCTAGCGCGGGTCCTCGACGGCGAGGCCGTGACGGAGGCCGCGCAACTGAGGGTCGCCCGCGTGATGCTGAGAATCGGCGGCCGGTCGGCGGCGCGGGAGTTCGCTCGCTTGCTCGACTCGGACAACGCGCAGGAGACCGCAGCCTGCGCGCTCCTTTACATGGGTCGTCAGGAGCTGTCGCTTCGGCTGGCGTCGCCGGAGGCGAGGGTCGTCGCGGCGAAGAAATGGTGGGAGCTCGCGGCGGACTTTCCGGAGAGCGAATGGATCCGCGAGGCTGTCGACACGCTCGCTTCACGTTACCAGGCGAAGGATCCCGAGGGAGTGCGGCCGGTCCTCGAACAGCTCGTCGGAAAGCCCGTGGAGGATCCGAAGGCCTGGATGGAGGAGAATCGGGGCTGGCAGCCCGCGCCCGCTCCGCTCAAACCCGAAGAACTGCTCCCGTCGCTCTCCCTCGACCGGTCCCGCGCCTACGACGCCAACCGTCGGCTCGAGGAAGCCACGGGGATCCACGTCTTCATGCCGAAGCTCGAGCGGCTCTCTGATCTCTGCTCGGCGCTGCGCCTGTGGCAGCCGCCGGCCGACCTCGAAGCGCGCTGGCGCCGGGTGCTCCAGGCTCCGCTCCTTCGCCTGTCGATCGCCGTCATCGGGATGTCCCCTCGCACCGAAGATCACCGGATCCGCTGGGCTTATGAAACCCACTTCCATCCTCTGGAGGAGGATTCCGGCGAGCTACGGATCGAGACCGAGACAGAGAACTACACCCTCTTCGTGCAGTCGCTGGAGCTGGGGACGCGGATCCTGGCGAGCGAAGCCCACGCCTTGCGGGGGTCCTGGACCGGAACGGTGCGGGAGTTCCGGGAGAGCCGTCCCCTGGTGATGTTTTCCGAGCCTTTTCGGGCCGCGCTCGTCGCCGTGGTCGAAGAAGTCTCGTCCCGCCGTTCCCCGCCTGCCCCGTCGGTGGCGCAGGCGGAGTGGCGCGCCAGGCTATCGTCCTGGAAGGACTCGCCCGATGCGCTGCGAGCGCTGGCCTACTTCCAGGATCCCGCGGACCTTCCCTTGCTGCGGGAACGCAAGGCGGGGGCCGCTCTGCTCCTCCTGGGCGACCCGGCCGCGCTCGACCTGCATCCGGGCCTCCGGCCGCACGAAATCGATCTGGCGCTGCCGAAGGCCGAAGACCCCCGAGTCCGGGCCTACCTCGAGGCCCTGAAGCGCTAGAAGCGGACGCCGGCGGTGAGGAAGATGCCGCTGATGTCGAGGTGGATGTCGAAGCGGTTCGATCCGCCGTGCTGCAGGTCCACCTGGGCTAGCTTATAGCCCACGCCAGCGAAGACCCAGGGCAGCGGCTGCACCGTGGCCTCGGCGTACGCCTCCAGATAGTCCGCCTTGTTGTCTCCGTACCTGAAGGCCAGCCCCAGGACCTCCACTTCGGCCCGGACCGTGTCGAAGAACGTCGCGGTGACGTGAGCCCCCAGGGTCGGGAGTCCGACGACGCCGGAATCGCTCCCCCTCGAGCCGCCCCCCGAGATCGATCCATCTCCCCGAAGGATGCGGACTCCCGCCGAGGCTGCCAGTTCCAGCTTGACCAGGGGGCCGATGGGGATGGTGGGAAAGGCGAATTCGTAGGTGAGATAGCCCACATCGAGGGTGAAGGCGCTGTCGACCTGGGTGGCGACGTTGAAAGTCTGACCGGCGAAGTCCACGGTGCGCGTCAGGGTTTCGCTGCCCGAGTCGTGGGCCTGCCACCAGCCTGCATAAATCCGGCCGAGTACCGGGAGATGAAGGTAGGCTTGGACCTCGGTGGTCCAGTTTCGGTTGCCCAGGCCCAGGTCGTCAGCAAGGTCGACCTTGGTGAAGTTGCTGTTGTTGTCCTGCGCTTCGGCGGTGCCGGACATCCGGGCGAACCATTCCCGGACGCGGATGCCCACCGTTTCGTCCTGGGCCAAGGCAGGAGCGGCCGTCAAGAGCAGAAAGGCCGCCGTAGCGAAGGGTCTCATCCTTACCTCCCATACCCCCGAATTATAGCGCGGAATTCAGATTTGTTCAGCCCGGACAGGCTCCTGCCGTCCCGCAAGTCGAAAGGCGATCAAGCAGCTCAGGCTGGCCAGGAGCAGCGCGAAGGAGAAAATCGTATAGGCCAGCTGCTTGGTCCCCACGGCCTCGGAAACCCGCCCAAAGGCGGGGAGGGCGGCGGTATCGCCCAGGCAGTGAAGAATAAAGACGGCCAGCGCGTAGGCCATGGCCCTTTTCTCGGCTGGGACGGAATTGGCGATCTGGGTGTTGACGGCGGGCATGCAAAGGAAGTAGCAGAAGGCGCCGATGCCCAGGGCGGGAAGTGCGACGTGCATGTCGCGGACGCTGAATCCGACCAGCATGAACGGGAAGCCGACGACGAAAGCCAGGCCGGCCAACAGAGCATAGGCGCCCCGGGAACGGCTCGCCATGCGATCGCCGATGAATCCCGACGATGCATTGCCGAGCGCCCCGGCCACCAGGGCGATGCTGGCGAGGGACAGGGTGGCCTTGTCCTTGCTGAGCCCGCGCTCCACCTCGAAGAAGCCCACTCCGAAATGGAGAAAGGGCTGGAGGAACATCACCGCGAAGGCCTGCGCGAGGATGATGAACAGCAGGGTCCGGTTGGAAAGCAGGTCCAGATAGGGCTTGATGCCTTTGACGGGCGGAGGAGCTCCAGGGTGCGCTCCTGGGTCGGCGCCGGAGCTGGACGGAACGCCGAGATCCGCGATTTTGGCGGGCGGGACCTGGTCGGAAGTCGGGGCTGTCTGCGGCTGGTCCTCGGCCGAGCTGGGATCGACGAGCCTCCAGATGAGGGCGGCAACGATGAACCCCGGAGCACCGGCGATGTAGAACGCCGCGTGCCAGCTGAGATGCTCGGTGATCTGCGCGCCCGCGATGTAGCCGGTAGCGCCTCCCAGCGGCAGCGCGAGAAAGAAAATCGAGAGCACCCTCCCCCGCACTTCCCTGGAGAAATAATCGCTTAACAGCGTTGGCCCGATCACGAGGCAGCCTGCCTCCCCGACGCCGATGAAGAAACGGGTCACGTAGAGGACCCACTTGTTCGGCGCCAGGCCCGAACCCACGGTCGCCAGAGACCAGATCAGGACGCAGAGGGCGAAGACGATCGGCCGACGGACCCGCGCGATCAGGTGCCCGACGATCGGGGCGAAGACCATGTATCCGAGGGTAAAGGCGCTGCCGATGTAGCCGAATTCCGTCGCCGTGATTCCCAGCTCAAGTCGGAGCTGCTTCTCCATGGTCGCCACGACCTGGCGATCGAGATAGCTCAGGAAATTGGCGAAGAAGATGACGGAGAGAGCGTAGCGAAGGTAGCTCTTGGTCACGGGCCGAGAGTATGCCAGATGAGCCGCCGGTGCCACAACCTTTCCGCGCGACGGCGAGCGATTCGCCCCTAGCTCAGGGCGATGCGGCGGAGCTTCTTCTCGATCGAGGTGTCGATCTTTCCGAACTGGACGCCAAACACAGTGGACCCGTTCGTGAACAGCCGGACGATCTGGCCCTGGATCTCGATGTCGTCGACCGGTTTCTGCATGGGACGGATGCCGACCGTGAAGGGAGTCACGGGAAGGGAGCCGGTAGGCAGCGCGACATCGCTGAGCCGGGCGCCGCCGAGGGAGATGTCGCGGATGGTGGCGACGCCCTGGTCGTAGAGGGAGCCGTCCTTGTGGTAGACGTAGAGTTCGGCGCCGAGGGAGATGTCCTTTCGGGGAAATCTCCGGCGATGGGCGTATTTCAGGCGGCCGAAGTCATAGCCCATGTCCCGCGCGATCCTGAAGACCTTCTTGATCGTCTCCTTGCGGAAGACCGGGCCGGAGCGTCGGTTGAGGATTTTGTTGACGCTGGACACGTCGAGTCCAACGCGCTGGGCGATTTCGACCTGCGTGACCATCCCATTCCCTCCGAAGTAACCCCTCTCTCCGACTCTGTACCTCTGTACAAGGCCGCCCGCAAGATAGGCTCATCCGGAGGGGAAGTCAAGGAGTTCATGGGTAAATCTACCCATAGATCAGGGGGCAGATGGGCGAAATAAAAGAATCGATTTTGTTTGCGCCCGGGGAGCATTTCTATTGTAATCAATCAACTTTCCGCCGGTTGGCGGCGGCATGAATTTTGGGGTTGAGAGCATGTACAGCGACAAGCAGTTGACGTGTGTGGATTGTGGCACGGCGTTCACCTTTACCGCGGGCGAGCAGGAGCGGTTCGCGCAGCTCGGGTTCACGAACGAGCCCAAGCGGTGCGCCCCTTGCCGTGCGGCGAAGAAGGCCTCCGGTGGCGGGGGTGGCGGTGGCGGCGGCGGTGGTGGCGGCATGGGCGGCCGCAAGGAAATGTTCGACGCGGTTTGCGCCGCGTGCGGCAAGCCGGCGCGGGTTCCGTTCAAGCCGCGCGGGGACCGGCCCGTCTATTGCAGCGATTGTTTCGGTCAGCAGAGGAGATAGGAGGAGAAACGAATGGCAGCGAAAAAGGCGAACAGCGCGTTCATGAAGCCCCTTCAGCCCAGCGACGAGCTGGCGAAGGTGACCGGACCCAAGCCTCTTCCCCGCAGCGAGGTGGCCAAGAAGCTCTGGGTCTACATCAAGAAGAACGGGCTTCAGGACCAGAAGAACAAGCGCATGATCAACGCCGACGACGTGCTGAAGGCCGTTTTCAACGGCAAGAAGCAGGTCAGCATGTTCGAGATGACGGCGCTCGTCTCGAAGCACCTCAAGTAGTCTTTCGTTTCAACCGCATGACCCCCTCCGGGGTCATGCTCTACCCTGAACCGGAGAAAAGTTTTTGACCCCGTCCCCGGGAGGTGGTACAGTCGAGGCATGAGATACTCGCTGATCCTCCTCCCTTTCCTGGCCTCGGGCCTCGCCGCCCAGGACGATATCTGGAAAACCCTCACCAAAGGGGACCGGGTGGCCGTGACGTTCCGCAGCGGCAACTCGATCCAGGGACAGCTCACCTCCAAGCCCGCCGATCCCCGTCTCCCGGAAGGGACACTGGATGTCTCGCAACTGAGCGAAATCACCCTCGACGTGAGCCTGGAATATCCCGGTCTTAACGGCACCCTCAGCATTCCCCGCAAGGAGATCAAGGAGATTCGCAAGCTTCAGACCCTGGACAAGGCGACCCTGGATCGGATCAACGCCGAAATCGCCCGGATCCGCCAGCAGGCGGCGGCCGATGAAGCCGCGCGCCGGACGGCCGAAACCGAGAGGGACGCGGCCACGAAAAAGGCCCGGGCTGACCTCGAGAAGTTCGACAAACACAGCGCGGATGTGAAAAACAAGGGAGCCGCCGCGGTGAAGGATCTCGAGGATCTTCAAAAGGGACTGGACCTCCTGAAGAAGTTCCCGCCGGGACAGTTCGGGCCCGATACGGCCAAGGCCGTGGCGGACAAGGCTCTCCGCAAGCAGCCCGTCACCGCCGCCGAGTCGGAATTCCTCGATCCGGAGAACTATCGACTCTGGATGAAAGCTTACGAGTATCAGATGGCCCAGGATAAGGAGAAGAGCGACGGGAAATAGCGGCATCCAGCGCCCGGCGGCGGGCTAAAGGACAGGGATCCCGAGCGGATCTTTCTCCCGTACCCCGCCGTCCCCGATCTCAGGCTCATCGGGACGGCGTCTGTGCCACCCTCTTCACGTCCCCTGCCGCATGATCTACAAGGGCATTACCCTGGATCCCTTCCAGGAGCAGGCCGTTCACATCATCAACGACCAGGAGTCGCTGATCGTGGCCGCGCCGACCGGCGCCGGAAAGACGCTGGTCGCTGAGTATGCCATCGAGAAGTGCATGGCCGAGGGCGCCCGCGTTCTTTATACCGCCCCGATCAAGGCGCTTTCCAACCAGAAGTTCCGTGACTTCAGCCAGATCTACGGCGACCGCGTCGGCATCAAGACCGGCGACGTCACTCTCAACCCCGACGCGCAGGTCATCCTGATGACGACCGAGATCTTTCGCAACACGATCTTCGAGTCGCCGGAGGCTTTCCACGACGTGCGCTATGTCATCTTCGACGAGATCCACTACCTTGACGACATCGAACGCGGGACGGTCTGGGAGGAGTCGATCATCTTCGCCCCGGAACACATCCGTGTTCTCTGCCTTTCCGCGACGGTGCCCAACCTCGAACCGCTCTCGCACTGGATCCAGACCATCCGGCCCACGCCGAAGCTGCATGTCATCATCGAGCGAAATCGGCCGGTTCCGCTCAAGCACCAGCTGTTCGTCCCGGGGCTGGGCCTGAAGCACTTGAGCGACCTGAAGAAGTACGAGCAGGGAGACATCCGCCAGTACTATCAACGCGTCGATCCGAACGCGAATCCCAACCGCTGGCGCTCCTGGATGATCGATCATCTCGCGGAGGCGAAGCGGCTGCCCGTCCTGTGGTTCGCATTCAATCGCCGCGAGTGCGAGCAGTTCGCCTCCCTCGTCCAGCGGCCGCTGCTGGCGTCCGATGAGCGCGCGAAGATCCTGGGATTCTTCGACGAGCTGCTGCGGAAGTTCGACCTCGTCCCGGACGCAACGACGGAGCACCTTCGACGCCTGCTGGAGAAGGGCGTGGCCTACCACCATGCGGGCCTGCTCCCCACCCTCAAGGAGGTGATCGAAAGGATCTTCACGACCGGGCTGATCAAGCTCCTGTTCGCGACGGAGACTTTCGCGGTGGGCGTCAACATGCCCGCCCGGACCGTCGTCTTCAATTCGATCTTCAAGTTCGATGGGAAGCGGCTCGGGCCGATCAAGACCCGGGAACACCACCAGATGTCGGGGCGCGCCGGCCGGCGGGGCATCGACGAGATGGGCTACGTCTACAGCGTCGTCGAGTGGCCGCACATGCGGGTGTCGGACGTCGAGCGGGTGATCGAGGGAGAGATCGAGCCGATCCGCTCGCAGTTCAACCTGTCGTACGCCACGCTGCTGACCCTGTGGTCCCACCTGGGGAACAAGATCTATGCGGCGGCGGAGAAGTCGTTCGCGAACTTCGACCCGCGGCGACGCGGGGAGAAGCTCTTCCAGAGCAAAGTGACCCAGATCCGCAAGCGGCTCTCGCTGCTCAAATCGATGGCCTACATCCGCGACGGGAAGCTGACGCCCAAAGGCGAGTTCGCGCGGCAGATCCAAGGCTACGAACTGCAGGTCACCGAGCTGGTCTTCCGCGGCTTCCTGAAGGAGCTGTCCGAAGAAGAGCTCGCGGTGCTCTTCCACGCCATCGTGTACGAGGCGAAGAAGGCCGACTGGGCCCGGAAGTACGATCACGGCCGCTTCAAATGGCTGAGGAAGGCGGCGTACGCGATCGTCGACGACATCGGCCGTGCCGAGGAACGCGCGGAACTGGAGGACCGGACGAAATCCCTCGAATTCAAGCTGGCGGGGGCCGTCAACGCCTGGGCCAAGGGCTGCACCTGGGCCGAGCTCGAGGCTCACACCGGCGCCTCGGACGGCGACATGGTCCGCTTCTTCCGACTCGCGCTGCAGCTGCTCAAGAATACGATGTACGCCCTGCCGAAGGAGGATCTGCTTCGGGAGAAGCTGCGCGGGGCGGCGCGGAGAATCAATCGGGATGTCGTGGATGCCGAGCGGCAGCTGCGCATGGGAACTCAGGAAGCTCCCCAGGAAGCCCCCGCAGCGGGCGAAGCGGCCCCCCCGTCTCCCGCCCCGATGGCGGCCCCGCCGACGCCTCCCCCGGAGCCGGGAATCGACGGCGGCTTTCCTGGCTAGGAGCGTGTCTGGCTAATCGTTTTTGAAGGCC
>DATGFI010000638.1:0-3452 GCA_035309205.1 Planctomycetota bacterium
GAATCCTTGGGCCGTATGGCAGCCGTTGCAGCTGGCGCTGCCGCTGGCTACGGTGAAGGCGGTCGACGTCCGGTCGGCATGGGCGCTGACCTCCCAGACGTCTTCCTTCTGGGCGTGGCAGCGCCCGCAGACCAGGGAGTCGAAGCTCTTGCGAATGCCGGCGGTATCACCGGCATGTTCGCTCCCGGGACCGTGGCAGCTTTCGCACTGGGTATTCGAACGCGAAGCGGTCAGGGGAGTTTTCCGGACGGTCTCGGCCCAGGTTGCTCCTGGGAGTGCGAATCCTTCGGCGTTGGCCTGCTCGACCCAACCGCCCATGGCGCCTGCGGTAATCTGGCTCCAACCGAGTGTCCTGGAATCGATCGAGAACTCGAAGCTCCGGAGCTGCTGGGGCGTGAGCCCCCCGGGCGGCACGAAGTCGAAGGCATTCTTCCAGCTGCCCTTGGCCTGGCTGGGGCCGTAAAGCACGTTGGAAGGATCCACCATCTGCTCGAACACGTGGGCATGCTGGGTGAGTTTCCAGGGATCCGCGAAGTTCGCCACGAAGGAGAGCTGACCCGCATGGCAGGCGGCACACTCGCCTTTGAACGGATCGGGGATCGTGCCGATCAGGTTGCCCACGCCCACATACTTGCCGCAATTGATGGTAATGACCTGGACGACCGGGCCGGGACTCTGGCTGATTTGGATCTGGTAGGTCCCAAGCTGGCTGGGGACGAAATAGACGAACTGCTGATTGCTCGCGCCATTGAGTCCCGCCTTGTTGGGGGTCTTGAAATCGCTCGACGGCAGCGCGGTGGAGCTAAGGAGTGAGCCGTCGGGCTTGGTTCCCGACCAAATCCAGCTGGTGATGGGAAGCGAATTCACCGTGAAAGCGCCGTTCAGGAAGACGGGGTTGCCCAGCGCGATATTCTCGTTCGCCACGGTGCTCGCGAAGGGTCCTACGCTGAAGTTGACGAAGGCTTGGTCCGAGTTGACACCGTCAGTGACCGTGATCGTGAGCTGGAGTCGCCCTTGGGCCGTCCGCTCCATCACCGCGACGCCCGGGACATCCTGGAAGTTCTGGAAGTCGGTGAGCGGAGGCGCGGTGAAGTTCAGGGTGAGAGAGGAGCTTCCACTCGTCGTGAGCCACGGAGCGATCCCGGTCCAGGCATAGACGGGAGCGGCCGTGGTACCCGTCACCGTTGCCGTGATCGAACCCGAGTTCCCGTATCCCACGAACCATTTGTCCGGTGCGCTCACAATGAAGGTCTGGACGCTGACCGTGAGGCTTGCCTGATCGGTCCCCTGAGCTCCGGTTACGGTGAGCAGGAAGGTGAGATTGCCTGGAGTGGCGGGCGCTGTGAAGGTCGGGGAGATCGCGGTGGGGGAGGAAAGCGTCACGGCGGCGCCGCCGGTCTGGGTCCAGAGGAACCCGAGGGGGGGCGCCCCGACAACCGGATCATAGCTCTTCGAACCGTCGAGCGACACGTTCGGGGAATTGACGAGCACCTTCTTGGTTTCGGGGACGATCGCCACGGGTCGGGTGGCGGAGGGGGTAGTAGGACCAAATCCGCTATTGCTCTTCCCGCACGCTGGGATCAGAAGTGCCGCCATCGCAAGGAGCAGAGCGCGCTTCACAGAAACCTCCCCAATCAAAGGACCCATCACGAACGCTTCCCTCGCAATCGACGGGCCACTATGATCCTAAGCGTGATCAGGCCCCGGAGCGCGGAAATTACCCGGCGGGGCTGGAATATTCCGCGCTCTCTGGTGCTGTCTCTTAGAGGGATGATGGGCCGCATTTTTGCTGCAGGGCGGGGGTGGTGAAGGTACTCCTCTGGCTTTTCATGTCCCAGGAGGTCCCTGCACCGCAGGTGGAAGAGCCTCCCAAGGCCAGTTCCGCCCCTTGGCTGGATCCTGTTCATGGGACGTTGACGCTGAGATACCGCTACCGCGCTACTTCGGGCGAAAGCGACACGGACCTCTACGAGTTCCTGAGCCTTTCCTACGGGGATCCTGCCAAGGATGCCATCACTGCCGCGCTCAGCGCCCGCTTTGCCGAGGATCTGGACGGGAACCAGAGCGTCCGGGGCTACTATCCCTTCACCTCCATCGATGATAGTTACCGGAGCTTCGCGACCCAGAGGCTCTATACCGCCTACCTGGAGGCCCGCCCCGCCGATACCGGGCTTTCTCTTCGGGCCGGTCGACAGACGCTTGACGAATTTCCCGAGGCCGTCCTCATGGATGGGGGCCTGGTTCGCTATCAGATGGGCTCGCATGTGCAATTTTCGATGTTCGGGGGAGTCCCGGTCAACCTTTTCGAGTCCTCTCCCCAAGGGGACTCCATGTACGGGGCCTCGGTGGAATGGCTGCCGGATCCGACCCTCCCCGGACGCTACCGGGTCGAATATCTCCATATCCGGGACGAGAACCTCTTTGGCCTTCACGAGGACAATCTTCTGGGGATCTCCATGGACGAGGGAGAGGGCCCCTTCCGGTTCCATGCCCGCTACACGATGCTCGAAGGCCAAAGCCGCGATCTGGTCGCCCGGCTGACCGCCACGGTTCCGGATGCAGAGTTCCTGGTCGACCTGGAGGGGACCTACGTCTTTCACCGGATCGAGTCGCTGTCCTACGCCCTGGACCCCTTCGCCAGTTTTATGATGGCCCTCGAGCCTTACATGGACTTCGTCGCGCGGGCATCGAAGGGTTTCGGGGAAACGTTCTCCGTCGACGCCTCCTTCACCTCTCGAACGCTGGTCGGGAACGGGGTGGAAACCACGTACAACCACGATTTCAAGCGGGTCGAGGTCACGCCCCGACTGAGAAAGTGGCCGGTCGAGGAGATTTCGATCGGCTTCACTGCGGACTACTGGAACTCCAATCCGACCCATTTCTGGACCTTGGGCGGCGATCTCTCGTGGGATCTCCGCCCCAACATCATGCTCTCGATCGGAAGTTCTTACGCGCTCTACTCGATCGACTCCTTCACCGGGGAGGAACACGATCGCGTACGTCTCTACACGACCAGCCTTCGATGGAAAGTGGCCAAGGGCTCTTCCTTTGACATCCGATTCACCCTCGAAGAGAATGCGATCTCCAGCTTTCGCATTTTCGAATTCGGGTTCCGCCATGCCTTCTGAGCCGCGAGCGTCCTGGATCTCCTGGCGCGATCCAGGCTTGGCCATTGTCGCGCTTGCGGGCGCGCTCGGCCTGTGGACGCTTGCGTCTTCCTGCAGCCTGATTCATGCCGCGTTTCCAGCTGCCCCTCCCGAACCCCGCCCCTTCAACCACGAAGCCCACACGGTGCGGGGCATCTCGTGCATCGACTGTCATGAGGGAGCCGAGAAGGAAGTGAGGGCCGGGATGCCCGCCAAGGCCTTCTGCATGAACTGCCACGAGGATCTCGACAAGGAGAAGGACAAGCCGGTCGAGAAAAAAGTCGCCTGGTTCCTGGACGAGAAGGG
>DATGFI010000639.1:0-5683 GCA_035309205.1 Planctomycetota bacterium
GCGAAGCAGCAACCCTCATCCGCCGATGGCGGGCTGGATCCCGAGACAAAGCGACGCGCCGCGGCCGTCCTTGAGGTCCTCGGCGGCGCCAGAACGCCCACGGAAGCCGCCCAGGTCTTGGGACTAACGAACGCCAGGTACTACCAGCTCGAAGCTCGGGCCCTCGAGGCACTCATTGCCGCCTGCGATCCTCAGCCCACCGGTCGATCCGGACGGAGGATCCTCACCGACCTCCAGAAAGAAGTCGATCGGCTCCGGAATGACCTCACCCGAAGCCAAGCGCTGGTCCGTGCCATGCAGCGGGCCGCAGGTCTCCCCCTCAAGGAAGGAGCGAAGGAGCCCTCTCCGAAGAAGATGCGCACACGGGCGCGTGCCCTCCGGACCGCAGGTCGACTTGTGAGCGTGAGCACGCTTGATGATGGCGAACCCGTCACGGTAATCGATGGACGCGGCTCAATGCCGTGACGACAGACTGCACACACCGCCCTCGGATGTCCCCTCCCAATGCGGTTCCCTAGTTCCCGGCCTAAGGGACGGGAACCGGGAACCGGACTCCGATCAGCTTTGGGGACGCCGATAGCCGGCATCGGAACGCACGACATGCGCGGCGGCCTCCAGCTCGCGGAGCGCCTTACTCACGTCCTGCTTGCGGGCACGGAGGGCTTGACGGAGGTCCTCGAGTCGGCGAGGTTCGCCGTCTTCCAGGATCTGGAGCAGACGATCAGCCAGCGACAACTCGACGGGTTGACCCTGGATCTCCAGGCGAACGGGGCCCGCGTCTGCCACCAGCGACAGGAGAAGAGGCTCGGGAGAGGCGGCCGCGCGGTGCTCGACGGACAGCACGATACCTTCCCGTCGGCGCCTCAGATAAAGGTTCGAGTCTCCCCAGGCATGGAAGTCGGAGCTGCCTCGGAGACCCTCGCCCAAGTCGCCGCCCTTGCGGGCATGATGGACGAGCACAATCGCCAGGGCGAACGTGCGCGATAGGTCCCGCAGCGCGCCCAGGATGGCGGCGACCTCAGTGGCGTTGTTTTCGTCGGCTCGCTGGAGGCGGACGTAGGGATCGAGCACGAGGAGCCGGGGGCGGTGGCGATCCAGGGTCGCCCGCAGGCGACCCAGATCCGTCGGCCGATCCAGGCGCAGAGAAGATTCAACGATCAGGCGCACCTCGAGCTGCTCCCAATTCGCGCTGCGGGCCTGGGCGAGATTCTCAAGGCGCTGACGGACCTGGACCGGGGCGTCCTCGGCGGCGAAGACCAGGACCGGGCCGGGGTTCTCTACGGCGAAGCGGCCCAGGCAAGGCCGCCCTGAGGCCACGGCCACCGCCATCTCGAGCGCCATCCAGCTCTTGCAACATTTCGGGGCGCCGCCGATGACCCCGACGGCACCGTCACCCCAGAGACTCTCGAGTAGCCAGGGCACTCCACCCCCCGGAGGCCCTTCGATCTCCGAGGCGCGGACGACCTGAAGCTCCTGCGTCATGAGCGCCTCGTGGGCTTGGTGGCCGCGACGGGCGCCTTGGCGCCGCGCGCGGCGGCGAAGACCTCGAGGTAGAGCTTCTCGTCGAGTTCGTCCGCCTCCTTCTCTGCGGCCGCAGCGAGGAGTTCGGCGGCGAGCGTGGTCAGGACCCGGTAGTTTCCGGCGGCGTGGTCCGAGAGGGTAGCCTGGAGCTCGGCGGTCATGAGCTTCGCGTTCCCGGAGGTGGCCAGGAGATGCTTGAGGCAGGCCCGCAGTTCTTCAGGGGACGCGTACTCCAGAGGCAGCCGAGAGCGGATCCGGCTCCCCAGAGGGAGGAGATCATCTCGCCGGAGCCGTTCGGAGAGGCGCTGGTCGCCGGCCAGGACGACGGAGAGGATGATCTTCGAGTCGAAGTGGGTGCTGGAGAGGAGACGGAGTTCCGAGAGGACGGCGCTGCTCATCTCCTGGGCCTCGTCGATGAGGAGGACGGGCCGGGAGAGGGAGGCCTCGATGTGGGCCTGCCAGCGTTCGCGGAGGGCCTTGAAGCCGCCCCAGCGGTTGTGGGGTTTGAGGGGGACGCCGAAGAGTTCGCCCATCTCGCGGTAGAAGTCGGCGAGGTTGGATTGGGGATGGGCGATGGCGCCCACGGTGACGTCGGGGAGTCGAGCGAGGCGCTCGGCGAGGAGTCGCAGTGCGACGCTTTTCCCGGTGCCGGGGTCGCCGGTGATGAGGGCGAAGCCGCCCTCGCGCAACAAGGCGTGCTGGATCCTCCAGGCAAAGCTCTCGAGCTTGGGGGTCACGAAAAGGGCTTCGTGCGGCAGGTCCGGAGAGAACGGGTTCCACTTGAGGCCGAACAGTCCGAGCAGTTTCTTGTCCATCAGCGGGTCTCCTCAGGTTTGGGCAGGTAGGCAGGAGGCAGTCCCGTGGCCGAGTACCGGGCCATGAGCTCCTTGAGCAAGGGCGCGACTTCGCCCGACGGGGGCGGAGCCGCCTCCGGCGGCGCTTCCAGGGATCGCCGAGCGCCCTCGGCGTTTCGGGCCTTGTCCAGGGGATAGAGCACGCCGAGGGTGGCGTTCGTCCGTGCGTCCACCAGATCGACCGTGCGAAGGTCCCAGCGGGCGTAGCGGACGAGGAGGCGCTCGAGGTGCCGGAAACGGGCCGGGACCTCGAAGCGGGCGCCTTCGATCGAAACGGTCCCGTCGCTCCGGCGCTGGGTGCGGAGCGTCGTCATCCGAAAGGCTTGGCGGAGCGCGTCGCTCGAAGGGCTTTCGCGCAGGACGGACCGGTCGTCCAGGAAACGGCGCAGCGGAGCCAGACCGGTTTCGGAATGGACCTTGCGGTTGTATTCCATCTCGGCCCAGGCCTGAGTGGCTTCATTGAGGAGGTCAAGCGTGAGGTCCTTGACGTCTTCGAGCATCGCCATCAGGCGGCCTTCCAGGGGGGCCCAGAAAACTTCCTGCTTGGCATTCTGGTAAGGGCTGTGAGGGAGCGTGGTTTCATGGAGGATGCCCAGCACTGCGAGCCCCTGGACGGTCTCGCCAGCCAGCATGGCGCTGCCGTTGTCGGTCATCAAGGCCCGGCAGAGTCCGCGCTTCTGCAAGGCCTGCGATAATCCGTGGATCAGGGTCTCGGCGGTTTCGCCGAGGTACCACTGGACGTGACAGGCCAGACGGGAGCGGTCGTCCAAGACGCCCAGGAGATGCGGCGTCGACCATCGTCCGTCGCGCGTGAGGACTTTGCGGCGGCCGACGTGGAAATCGAGGTGCCAGAGGCTCCCGACATAGGCAGCCTCGAAGGATCGGACTTCGAGCGCGCCCAGGCGGTGCTCGGCCCGCATGCCACCCGGCGTCTGGGGGAACCGTCGTCGGCGAAAGAGGCCTTGGGACTTCATCCAGCGTCGGATGGTCGAGTAGGACGGCATGGGGCCCAGCTCCGGATGGCCTTTGACGAGGACGGCCAGGTTGTCGGCATGGAGCTGGGCGCTCCAGCTGGGGTGGGCCCGGTGCTGGGCGCGGAGCGTTTGGCCGAGGGCCGCGCTCACGCGGGCGGCATGGCCCGCATCCTTGCGGACGCGCCGCCGCAGCGCGCCGACGGGGTCTTGGCGCTCATTCCGGGCGGTGTAATACCAGCGCTCGATGGTCGAGGGTCCGAAGCGGGCGGCTTCGCCGCTGATCGGATGACGCCAGGTCTTCTGGGCGAGCTTCCGGATCTCGCCGCCCAGATCACCGCGCTCCGGCGGCGAAGCCAGAAGCGGCCCGATGATCGAGAACCGGAGTCTCGCCCATCGATCGTGCCGGGACTGAGGCGAATCGTCCATGCGGGGGTTCCTCCTTTCGTGCGCGGGAATCTACCCGCGTCCGAAAACCCCGGACAGATCGCATTCTCTGCGGGAGGCTATCCGGCCATCGTCAATCCTGCCGACGTGGTGATCGGAGAGAGGAACGTCAGGAGGCGACGCAGATCGTCCAGACTCTTCCCGAACCGCTCGACGAGGGAGGCGGCCACGGTGGCCGTGTCGATCGGCGGCATGAGATGTGCCCGGACGCTCTTCCAGAACGGGCTGGTGATGAAGACCGACTGCCACCATTCGCGCCAACGCCGCAACGTCCTGACGCTGACGCCGATGAGTGACTTGAGCTCCGCAGCGCGACGATCGCTCAGCCCGCCTCGCAGGGCCGATACGAGCACCACGACGGCGCCCAGATAAACGCGGGGGCCGAGAAAGCGCACGGATGGAGGAGTCAGCCGGCTACGACAGCCTTCCGTCGAGCAACAGAAACTCAGACGCAGCTTGTACTCCGGCCCAAGCTGTCCTCGGCCTCCCCGCGGCTTACGGGGGTAGTTTCCTTGGTGGAGCGCGCCTCCGCACTCCGAGCATCCGCCCGCTTCCTCCTTCGCCTCCCGGGCCAACTCCTGATCGCACTTCCACAACACGACAAAAAGCCTGGAATCGCCAAGGTCAATTTGCGACAAGGGGGTCCTCTCTTGGTTCTAGCAGACAAAGAGAGAACCTCCTCCGGCGCGTTTGTTCAAGCTCCGCGAGGGGGTTTTTGTTTGTCCCTCAACAAGCGCGCCAGAAAACCGGGGATTGCCCCTCAGTTTTCGCGCACCCGCTCACGCGCAGAGCCCAGTCGAAGTCCCTATCCTGCAATGCGGTACCCCCGCGAGCTACCAGGATGGAGGTAATCCGGTTGGCCCAGTTCGGGGCTTCGAGCCAGAGAATTCGACTGAGAGAGTTCCCGGCCCAGTCTCGCTCGATTCCCGCATCCCGGCCGACAATCTCCTGTAGAACTTGTTTAGAGTCCTCGTCCACCCAATCCCCGAGAATGTCCAAGGCCAAAAGGTCCGCGTGACGCGCCCTTTTGCGATAAAGCTGGCGATGCCGGCCGTTAGGGTCCTCCTGCAAGAGCGCCGATGTCGCCGCGGAAGCGACACACTCGGACTCTGAGCCGGCGAGGTCCAAGAGCACTTGTTCGGCCTGAAAGTTCCCTTTTCCTGCCACAATGCCTACGACATAGATAGCCAGATCCCGATTGTCGGGATTCGAAGATTCGCGGAGGGCCAGGGGAATGCACAGTTCCTCGGCTTCCCTTGGGAAGCTGAGAGCCCAGAGCCGCGCCTCTGTCAGATGGAACCGGAATTCGCTCATGGTGCGACTTCCCCCGCCGCTGTGACACATTCCGGGAGACCGATCCCTCTCTCTGCTAAGACGGTGCTCCTCTAAAATTCGGGATAGCAGTACTCCGGGATCGGGTAGCTGGACGTCTCCCTTGATCAGAAGGTCGGCTTTTGAGATGGCAGCAGAGTGCTGCGAGCAAGATAGTGCGGCGGCGGCCAGGAGAATTGAGCAGATGGCAACTATTCGATTCTTAAGACGCTGCATCTGACATTGAAGACGTTCGTAAAGGTTGGAATACCCACACCCTAAACCGAGAAGGAGTTTGCCAGGGAGTGAGGGGCCGGCAGAACTCTATTGCACTCTGAAATAGGGCCAGTCAAGACCCCTCGCACCTCCACGTGACCACTTCGCTGGAAACCGCATCGCCAGCTGCAGCGCGAGCCGCCCCCGCCTTGGCGGGGCCCCCCGCCGGACTGCCAGCCCGCCTCCGCTTCACGGACACGCATCCTTTGGCGCCGCTCCGCTCCTGCGGGCCCCTGCCGGATTGCTGCTAGAAGTTCTGTTCGGCCGACTCAGTGAACCTTCCAAAGTCAGCCCCGTTTAGAT
>DATGFI010000640.1:0-7698 GCA_035309205.1 Planctomycetota bacterium
GAGGTGCGCTCGAAAACCCATGCTCCTACCAGAGGACGTCGCGAAAACGTGATTTTTGACGCCGATTTCAGCAATTGTCTCCAAACGTTTTTGAGATGGGAGCGATATCCGTGCTGCCGAACGGAGCGTAGTTGGCTGTCCTGCGGGTGAGAGGCGATAGAGTCGGTCGAGAGGGCAGGAGGCGCCGGGTCATGGATCTGCACAAGCCTTCCAAGGTGCGACTTCCCGCACAACAAAGATCCCGTTCGACCCTCCTAGATCCTTATATGGGAAGGAAATGGGAATGAAGCCCTCCAAAATCACGGCTCATCGGTCCATGCTCAGGCTCCTGCTTTGTCGACTGATCCCCCGGCCTATCAAGAAGGTCATCGTCCTTCTGGATCGTCTGGAGAGAACGTCCAGGGTCCGGTTTCCCGCGCCGCCCAGAGGCGGGCGGTCCGAACCGATTCCGGGGTCCCTCGAATCGGCACCGCTGGACCTTGCGAGCCGCGGCGTCCCGATGGCGTTCAACCGCTGAGCGTCGACCCAGGAGATTGACAGAACACCGCCCCCTCCTGGCGCCGTAAGGGCAGTCAGGCGAGCGGGCCCTCCTCCCGGGACGATGCTTGCTTGAGGGACAAGGCAATTCTCCGGAGAGCGGGGTCCACGGAAAGCACCCGAACCCGGACTATCTGGCCTACCCGGACGACGTCCTGAGGATCGCTGACGAAGTGCGGTGCCAGTTCCGAGACGTGGACCAGTCCGTCCTGATGAACCCCGAGATCCACGAATGCCCCGAAGCGGGTGACGTTGGTAATCACCCCTTCCAGGAGCATTCCGGCCTTGACGTGCTCCAGCGAGGTCACTTCCGGATCGAATGTCGCCGCGACGAACTCCTTCCTGGGGTCTCGTCCCGGCTTCTTCAGCTCCTCGAGGATGTCCTTCACCGTCGGGAGTCCCACGCGTTCGTCGACGAAGTCCTCGGCGCGGACGGAGATCTCCGTTGAGATGATCTCCCAGACGGGGCGCCCGAGCGCCCCGGCAATTCGCTCGACCAGATAGTAGCTTTCCGGATGGACGGCCGAGGCGTCGAGCGGATTCCGGGCGCCCGGGATCCGGAGGAAGCCTGCGGCCTGCTCGAAGGTCTTGGGTCCCAGCCGGGGGACCGTCTTGAGTTCCTCCCTCGAGCGGAACGGGCGGCGGTCGACGATGTTCCGGGCGATGGGAGGGGTCAGGCCCGCCACGTACGAGAGGAGTTCAGGGGATGCCGTGTTGAGATCCACTCCGACCTGATTGACGCAGGACTCGACCACGTGGTCGAGTTCGCGCTTCAGCCTCTCCTGATCGACGTCGTGCTGGTATTGTCCGACGCCGATGGCCTTCGGGTCGATCTTGACGAGTTCGGCAAGAGGATCCTGGAGACGCCTGGCGATCGAGATGGCCCCGCGCACCGTGACGTCGAGTTGGCCGAACTCGCGCACCGCGACTTCGGAGGCGGAGTACACCGAGGCGCCTGCCTCGCTCACTGCGGTGAAGGGGATCTTCAGGTTCGAACGCCGGAGGAAGGCTTCCAGTTCGCGCGATCCCGTTCCGTTCCCATAGGCGATTCGTCCAACGCCGTGGGCCAAGATCAGGGAAGCCAGCATCGACCCTGCTTCGGGGCGGTCGGGGTAGATGACCGCGCTCTCGATGTACTTGCCGGTTCGATCGACGACGGCGACCTTGCAGCCGGTGCGGAGCCCCGGGTCGATTCCCAGGATCGCTTGGTCGCGGACGGGAGGCGCCAGGAGAAGCTCCCGAAGGTTCTCCGCGAACACCCGGGTCGCATCCTCCTCGGCTCGCTCCCGAACGATCGCGCGAATCTCGTTCTGGATGGAAGGCGCCAGGAGGCGTTCATACGCGTCCGCTTCGATCGCGCGGAAAAGCTTCGAGTGGGGAGACTGCGGCCGATGGTACAGACGTTCCAAGTAGGCAAGGATCGGAGCCGGATCGACGTCGATCGAGACGGAGAGCAGGCCTTCGGACTCCCCTCGAAAGACGGCCAGCGCCTGGTGAGAGGCGATCCGCGAGAGCGGCTGGGTGAAGTCGAAGTACAACTCGAACTTCGATCGGTCGGTCGGGGCGCCCCGCTTCTTGCGGGAACTTAGTCGTCCCCGAGACAGGGTGTCACGCCGGATCCATTCCCGGGTGGAGGCCTGTTCGGAGATCCGCTCGGCAAGGATGTCGGAGGCTCCGGAAACCGCCTCGGCAGTCCCGGACGCAGGGCGGTGCGCCCAGATCGCCTCAGCGAGCGGTCCCAATCCCTTTTCCCGCGCCACCTCGGCGCGGGTCCGTCGCTTGGGCTTGTAGGGAAGATAGAGGTCCTCCAGGCGCCGGCGATCGGTGCACTCGACGATGTTCCGCTCCAGATCCGGGCTGAGCGCACCCTGTTCGCGGATCGACTCCAGGATGGTGGTCTTCCTTTCAACGAGCCCGGCATGGAAAGCGAGACGGTCCTGGATCTCCTTCAGTTGGGTCTCCGTGAGACCTCCCGTTTTTTCTTTCCGGTAGCGTGCGATGAAGGGCAGGGTGGCGCCTTCATCGAAGAGGGCGATCGCACCGGCGGCCTGCGCGCGGATCGCACGGAATTCGTCCAGGAGCAGTTCCCGCTCCCTTTCACTCAGCGTGCCGGTCATCGAGATCCAGGCTACGCGGCCGGAAGAACTCGGGTCAAGGGAATCAGAGTTCCGAAGGGGAGTCCGAGGACGGAACCTCACCCGAGCCGGTTTCTTCAGGCGGCAAAGATCCCCCGGGAATTGCGGCGGGCATCAAGATCGCAGCCCCGGGCCGGGCACTGGATTGCGCTCCAGGCGGCCCTACCCTTGTCGGCAATGGCCTCGCGCGAGAAAAGACGATCGCGAACGAAGCCCTCCGGTGAGGATCTCCATGAATCGCCGCCATGGGGCGTGATTTCGGTCCACGGGCCGTGGGGCCGGGGCGTAATATAGACGCTAATCCGCGTTAGTCGCGTCCGGGGCGGGATCGGCGAAGGTCGAGGAGTTCGCTGCATGGACCGTGGCCTCCCGATATCCCGACGGGACTTCGTCCGGCTGGGCGCGGCGGGTCTGTCCGTTCCCGCGTGGCTGGCCCTTCAGGGGACCGGCGGCGCACGCACGTCGGGCTCCTCCGCGGGATTTGGGCGGGCGAAGTCCTGCATCATTCTCTTCGCCTGGGGTGGCATGAGCCACCTCGATACCTTCGATCCCAAACCCGATGCCCCAAGCGATATCCGGGGCGAGTTCCGCCCGATCCGCACGACCGTGCCGGGCCTTGAGATCTCGGAGCATCTCCCGCGGCTCGCGCGCCAGGCCCGCCGGCTCGCTGTGGTCAGGAGCGTCCACCACGGCGCCGCGGGACACCGCCCCGCGGCCTACTGGAACCTCACGGGCCACGAGCCCCCGACGCCTCTGGCGAACTGGCGGGCTTCCCGGAAGGACTGGCCGTCGCTCGGGTCCCAGGCAGCCCGGGCGCTCGGTCCCCGGATTCCGTCCCCATTTCCCGGCACGGTGTCTTTGCCCTACGGACTGGGCGACGGGGGACGCGCGAACGGGCTGGACGCCGGGTTTCTCGGATTGGCGTACGATCCCATCGTCTTTCGCCCCTCCCGGGGAATGCCCTACGACGGAAAATCCGAAGAGGCCGGAACGATTGAAATCGGATCAAGCCCCGAAGTCCCCGGCGCGCGGCTCCAGTCCCGGCGAGCGCTGCTGGGAAAGCTGGAGGGAGCCTCCCGGGTCCCGCTATTGGGAGAAGAGACGGCGCCATTCTCGCAGTGGAGAGACCGTGCGCTCGACCTCCTGGCGGATGCCAAGGCCGCCGACGCCTTCGATCTCGAGCGCGAACCGCGCCGGGTTCGCGATGCCTACGGCGACCATATCTGCGGGCAGAGCGTCCTGCTCGCCCGGAAGCTGACGGAGGCGGGGGTCGGGCTCGTGACGGTGTTCTGCGCGGCAGGCGATCTCAACGGCTCGGTCGGATCCCACTGGGATACGCACGCGGACAACTTCAACCGGCTCCGGCGGGACATGCTGCCCCCGCTCGACCAGGCCTCCGCGGCCCTGCTGGCGGACCTCGCCGACCGGGGCCGGCTCGATGAGACTCTGGTGGTTTGGCTGACGGAATTCGGCCGGACGCCGAAGATCGGAGCCGGCGGCGGGAGAGACCATTTTCCGAACTGCTATTCCGTCGCCTTTGCCGGTGGGGGCATCCGCGGGGGACAGGTGTACGGCCAATCGAGCGCGATCGGCGCCGAGCCGGTGGAGAACCCCTGCGGTCCGCCGGACCTGCATGCCACGATCTTCCATGCCCTCGGAATCGATCCTGCATTCACCGTGCACGACCAGGACGGCCGACCTCTCCAAGCCTGCGACGGCAAGCCGCTGCCCTTGTTCTGATTCGATCCCCGGAGGGGATTTCAAGCTTCCTCCTTCGGTGATCGGCCCGGCCGTCCTCTCAAGTGGGGCCTCTCCGAGGCGCCGGAGTTCCGTTCGGGCCCGATCCGGAGCCCCCGCGACCCCGGCCGGGACCGTCAGTCGCCCCCACCCAGGACGACATCCCGAACCAGCTGCAGGAACGAGTCGTCCTCTTTCTTCAGCCGGAGGAAAAGTTCCCTCGAGGAGGGATCGAGGGCGCTCCGGACCATCTGGCGATAGAAGCGGGAGGATTCCTCTTCCAAGCACTCCGCCAGGTACATGCCATGCTCGCGGTCGATCGGGCATTCCCCCAGGTGCTTGAAGAAGGAGGGGAAATACTCCTTCAAGAGCGCCAGGATCTGGGCATGACGCAGACGACAGGGGCCGGAACGGTCGATCCTCCGCCCCGCATCCTCCAGTTCGCCCATCCGCCGCTCTTCATTCTGGATCAGCGACCCGAGGAAGCCCTGAAGTTCTTCGTCCCGCGGATCAGACCACCGAAGCAGTTTTCTCAAGCGGTCGATGCTCGCGACGGTCGCCGCGAACTCCAGTCCATGACGTTCGGAAAGGGAAAGATCTTCTATCCTCACGGGGCGCTTCCTTTCAAGGGTGAGGGCGGGGACTCCAGATTCCGGCCAGGAACGAGTTCCGAGTCATGAATCACCGTTGTGTTTTGCCACGCGTCGCTTTTCCACGGTGGGCGAGGAGGGTCCCTTGGACCCGAGGGACTCCGCCACGAAGCTCTTCATCCGATCGGGCCGGGATCGACCGGGGAACATCAGGGGTACCCGAACGCGCCGGAGGAGCCGAGCCACCATGGAGCCGAGGGGATCCGCGGCAGGAGACGGAACGAGCCGCGGGGGGAGGACGATCAGATCGATCGCTTCCAGGTCGGCTTCTTCGAGCAGGACTCTGGCGGGGTCGCCGCGCGCCATCCTCTTCTCGGCGAGGACGTGTTCCCGCTCGCAGCGCTTGAGGCCTCGAGCGAGATGCTCCAAGGTATACGCCAGGGAACAGTCGGCATCGGGCAGCGCTTCGAGCGTGATGCGCGCTCCTATCCGTCGCGCGAGGCCGAGCGCCGTCCCGACCGCGTCGACAGACGCCGGATTCCCGGCCATGGGGACAAGGACTCTCCCGGACCGGGGGCGCCAGGGGAACTGGGCGGTCCAGTGCGGGACCGGAGGGCGGACATGGAGGAGGAAGAGCGGGAGCGTGGTGTGGCGAAGAAGATGTTCCGGCAAGGTGTCCCAGAACACATTCCAGAATTCAGAGGTCGGTCCTGAAGACAAGGCGATGAGATCGATCTTCTCCTTCCGGATCGCGTGGTCGATGAGATCCATCGGAGAACCCACCTGGGAGAGCCCCCGCGCACGAATTCCGAATTCCCGGAGCCGCACGACGAGGCGCGCCACTTGCGCTTTCCCCTCGCTGATGTCGGACCCCATCGAGGGAGGACCCGAGGCGAAATCATTGGGCATCTCGAGCAGAGTCGCCAGAAAGGGGACCGCCCGGACCAGGAGGACTTCCGATTCCGGGGATTCCAGAAGCATCGGGAGGTAGGGCAATACCGACCGGGAAGCCTCGGTGCCGTCGACCGGAACCAGGATGCGATGAAAAGGCATAGGATTCATTCCTTTGGGAGAAGACGCGGGTGGAGTCCGAAGTGAGCCATGCGGGAGGTATGGCGCAAACGAAGGGCCATCTGGATGAACGCCCAGGGGCCCGGCCGACAGACCGCCATCTAGACTTGAGGGAGCTTCTGCGAGGCCTTCCGGCCCTCTTGTCCCCGCCCTTCCAGGTCTTGGGTTGTGCCAAAACGCTCGGTGCAGTGCACCACGACACTATGCCGGTCAGGAGTGCAAACAACAGATTCCGCGCGCTCCGCCTGGCGGATCCAAGGATCCCGCTGGAGAGTACGCGAGCGGCACGGACAAGCGAACGGGCATGCCACGACCGCAGCTTGCGGATGACGCGATCCGGTTTGGACTAATTCTCAGTAACAAAACACGGCGCGGAATGCTCGAAAAGGGTGTTCCTGGGAGGGCCATTCGATGAAACGGATGATTTGGTCGATGTTGGTCGGATTGGGACTGGTAATGGGCGTGGGCTGTCATTCATCAGACTCGAAAAGCGGCAACTGCACCTGTTCGCATACGGGGACTTCGGCCTGCACCTGCGGCCACTGCAAGGGTTCGTCCGCGATCTGTTCCTGCCCCAAGTAGAATCCGTCCCTGCCTTATGGGAAGCTCTCTTCTTGGGGGGGGCATCCGAGAGCCATCTGCCAGATTCCGGCCGCTCGGGCCGTCTGAACCGGGGAGAGCGTTCTTCGAATCCGGCCTAGCCGCTACTTCCTGGGAGTCCCGGCCTGCGGGGTGACCGCGGTTTCGAAGTTCCGACCCTCCCAGCGCTGGGCGTCCTTCCAGAAGAACGTGAACTCGATCCTGGCGCCAGCCGGAACTTTGGTCGTCGAGAGATCCGTAAACCAAAGGCCGAGCGTGGGGTCTTGGGCCATTCCGGCGCTTTGGACGTCCCTCCACCCATTGGAAGACCAGACAACGTCCGCCTGGGCGAGGGTGACCAGCCGGAGGATCTTCCCCTGGGGCATCCGCCGAAGGGGATGCTGGAAACTCCAGAATTCATGCCGGCTCTTCGTCTTCTGAACCACGTAGCGCTGGAAGGCGGGTTCGACCCGGTCAAAAGCGACACCGTCATGCCGGCTCCGCACGAGAGCCAGATACTCGGCGTGCGACCAGCACAGCGGCATCGATGCCCCCGTGGGCTGACCTTTCCACATCTTTCCGGCGGGAAGATCCGCCTCGTCCCAGAGTTGCTCGGTCAGCATGGCGCCGTCGTTGGCGAACTGTTCCATCGCGGTGATGAAGGGGAGAGGATCGCTGCCGATGGCCAGCGCAAAGTGGCCGCGCTCCCCGGTGAGGAGCGGCCAAGAACGTCCGACGCCCGTTCCGTCGAACGCGCCGCCGTCGTCCTTCTGACCATATCCGTCGAAGTTATAGCGGCGCCAGCAGGGACCCTGCGGCAGGTCGCGCTTCAGAATCTGGTCGAGGACCCGGACCGAGTCGAGAACGACCGGATCGTCCGGCGCCCGGAGGCCCAGCCGCACCAGGTGGAGAAAGTCGCCGCCCACGATGTTTCGGGCCGGATGGAGCCCCCCTCCGTTGGCGACCTGAAGCATCGTGGTATTCGGATCCGCGTGCGGGTCCGGAACGTCCGCGCTGGATGGATTGATCCGGAGGTAATGGCGGGGGAT
>DATGFI010000641.1:0-3137 GCA_035309205.1 Planctomycetota bacterium
GGCGTACGACAGGCGACCCGCGTCCCGCCAATGGCAGTCCGGCATGGGATTACGACCGGGGCGCAGCGTGCAACTCCCAGTGACGATTGAGCTCGCCCTGGAGGATCAGAAGCGCCACCAGGTGCAGGCCGAACAGCGTCAGCAGGATCGACGGGAGCACCAGGTCGGTGCCGGTCCCGCCTTCTTCGACGATCATTTCCTGCAGCGCCTGGGGGTACTTCACCATCACGTAGAACACCCACAACCCGCAGGTGAGAAAGATAAGAACCAGATCCATTCCGGGATTGAAATCGTTCCGACCCCGATGCCGATTGATCTCGCTTCCGATCTTGTACTGGACGACCAGCCCCCACAGCCCGCAGGTCAGGAAAATGAGGAGTAGCGTGACCAGGATCTCACGACGGCTGCCCAGCGGGCCGACGGACGTGCGGGCGACCGAGAGCGGCTCCCCCTCGAGCTCGGCCGCGCAGAAGCGGCACCTCTTCGCGGTCGCAAGGATCTCCGCGTGGCAGGCGCTGCACTTCTTGACGACCGTCGAATTGCAGGCCTTGCAGACCTTCGCGTCTTCCGGGATCTCGGCCAGGCAGAATGGGCACTTTCTCATCTCTCACCGCCCTCCACTGTTGGAGTATGACCGTTAGAGATTGATTGTGTGACCGTAATACGCGTGGGAGGCCTCCAGGATCCCTTCCGAGAGCGTCGGGTGCGGATGGATGGCGTGCATCAGGTCCTCGACCGTCATCTCCCCGTTCAGAATGGCCACGCCTTCGGAAATCATCTCGCCGGCGTGGGCGTGGACGATGTGGACTCCCAGAACCTCGTCGTACCTCGAATCCCCCACGATCTTCACGAAGCCTTCTCGCTCGTCGTCGACCGAGGCCTTGCCGACGGCCATGAAGGGGAACTTCCCGATCTTGACCTTGAACCCGCGTTCTTTCGCCTTCTTCTCGGTGAGTCCCACCGAGGCCACCTGCGGATCGCAGTAGGTGACGCCCGGAATCCGATCGTAGTTGATCGGCTTCACCGCCTTGCCCGCCATGTGCTCGACGGCGAGCAGTCCTTCAGCGGTCGCGACGTGCGCCAGCTGCGGCGTCGGAAGGATGTCTCCGATCGCATAGATGCCCGGCTCATCCGTCCGCATGAACGGGTCGACCTTGACGTAGCCCCGGTCGAGCTGGACCCGGGTATTTTCAAGACCGATCTTGTCGGTATTGGGCTTTCGTCCGACGGCGACCAGGACCAGATCGCTGGTGATCTTCTCGGACTTGCCGTCCTTCGTAACCGTCGTTTCGTACCCCACCGCTGCGGGCTTGATCGATTCGACCTTGGACCCGACGTGGAACTTCATGCCGCGCTTGGTCAGGATCTTCTGGGTCTCGGCGGCAATTTCCTCGTCCTCGATCGGAAGGATCTGCGGCATCGCCTCCACCACCGTCATCTGCGCGCCAAAGCGATGATAGACAGATGCGAACTCGAGGCCGACGGCACCCGCCCCGATCACCACCATCGACTTGGGCACCTGCTTGAGCGTGAGTGCTTCGTTGCTGGTGATGATGCCCTTCGCATCGGGCTCCATTCCGGGGAACCACTTGACCGAGGATCCCGTGGCAAGCAGGGTGAACTTCGTGGAGTACTGCTTGCCCTCCACGTCGATCACGCCCGGCTTGACGACCTTGCCGAAGCCGACGATCTGGGTGACCTTGTACTTGCGCAGGAGTCCGTCGACCCCCATGAACCCGCGCTTCACGACCAGGTCCTTGTGCTCCATGACCTTCTGAAGGTTGATGGTCGGATTCTGGACCTCGATCCCATACTTCTCGGCATGCTTGATCTTGTCGAACAGATAGGCGTCGTGGAGCAGGGCCTTCGTCGGGATGCAGCCCCAATGGAGGCAGGTACCGCCCCATTCCGCCCTGGGACCCTTCTCGACACAGGCAGTCTTGAGTCCAAGCTGGGCGGCACGGATCGCGGCGGAATAGCCGCCGGGTCCGCTGCCGATCACGATGAGATCAAAGTCGGCCATTCGCTGCTCCTCGGTCTAACGTGGAGCAGTTATACGGAAATCCGGCATCCGGCATCAAGCATTGAGGATGCGCTACCGCCCGCGACCCGGGTTCTCGGGCGACCGCTAGAGCACGGTCCGTTTCGAAATGACGACAATCCCGCTTTCCGTCACCGTGAAGCGCTTCTTGTCCTCCTCGGGGAAATAGCCGATTTGCATGCCTTCGGGAATGACTACGTCCTTGTCGACGATCGTCCGGTGAAGCTTCGAGTGCCGCCCCACGCTGACGTTCTCAAATAGGATGGAATCCGTCACCAGCGAATAGCTGTTGATGCGGCAGAAGGGCGAGAGGATCGACCGCTCGACGCGCCCGCCTGACACGATGCAGCCCGGCGAGACCATGGAATCCAAGGCCACGCCGACACGGCCCGGTTCGGCCTGGGCGAAGACGAATTTGGGCGGCGGCGCCGTGATCGGCATCGTTCGGATCAGCCATTCGTTGTCATAGAGGTTGAGCTCCGGAGTTACCTGGACCAGGTCGAGATTCGCCGCATAGTAAGCCTCGATCGTTCCGACGTCGCGCCAGTACTTCGCCTCCTTCTTGTTCTCGTCGATGAAGCTGAACGCAAAGATCGGATGGCTGCCGACCATTTTGGGAATGATGTTCTTCCCGAAGTCGTGGGAGCTCTTGGGATCCCGCGCGTCGTCCTCAAGGAGCTTGTAGAGGACCGAGGGCTTGAAGATGTAGATGCCCATCGAACCCAGGCAGAGCTCGGGATTGGAGGGCAGGGGCTTCGGATCCTGAGGCTTCTCCTCGAAGCCGATGATGCGACTCTGCTCGTCGACCTGAAGGACCCCGAATTGCCCGGCGGCCTCCGAGCGCTTGACTTCCACCGCGGCCACCGTGGCATCGGCCCCCTTCTCCACGTGGAACTTGAGAAGGTGGCGATAATCCATCTTGTAGATGTGGTCGCCTGCCAGGATCAGAATCGCCTCGGGTTCATCCTCCTTGACGGCGAAGAGGTTCTGGTAGACCGCGTCCGCGGTGCCCAGGTACGAGTCGCCCGCGTGGTACTGGGGCGGCAGCGTTTCCAGGTACTCGCCGACGGCGGGGTTGAACATGATCTGCCAGCCG
>DATGFI010000642.1:0-2421 GCA_035309205.1 Planctomycetota bacterium
GCTTTCCCGGGACCACGATCACCTTCCGGGGTGTGAGCCCCGAAATCTCCGGGAGCGCGAGCGCGAGCGCCTTCAGCTCGTCCTGTGTTGAGCCGGCCGGCGCGGTGAACTTCGCCCGGAGCTTGCCGTTCACCTGCACGGGAATCTCGATCGTGTCGGACTTCGCCGCGGCCGCGTCGAAGACCGGCCACGTCGACCGGAAGACGCTTCCCTTCCCCCCGAGCATCTCGTGGAACTCTTCCCCGAGGAAGGGCGCCATCGGCGCGAGCACCTTCGCCAGGATCAGGAGCGTCTCGTGGACCGCGCCCTTCTCCTCGTCGCTCCGGGGATCGAGCTTGAGGCCGTCGGCGGCGTTCAGCAGCTTGTAGATTTCGGCGATCGCGGTGTTGAAGTCGAGCGGCTGCTCGGCGGCGGCCGTCATGCGCTTGAGGAGGAGATGGGCCTGCTGGCGGAGCGGCTTGTACGCCGAGCCCGAGCTGGCCGCGCCCTTCACCTTGGGCGCCAGCTCCTCGAAGAAGTCCCAGAGGCGCGTCGCCAGGCGGTGGGCTCCCGCCAGGCCGTCCTTCTTCCATTTGATGTCGATATCCGACGGCGCGAAGGCGAACATCGCCAGGCGGCAGACGTCGACGCCCCACTCGTCCATGATCTCCGAAGGAGAGATCGCGTTGCCCTTCGACTTCGACATGATGTCGCCCTTCTCGTCGCACACCATGCCTTGGTGATAGAGATGAATCACCGGCTCGTCCGTCGGCACCCAGCCGGCATCGAAAAGCACCTTCGCGATGAAGCGGAAGTAGAGTAGGTGCATGCACGCATGCTCCGCGCCACCAATATAGAGGTCGACGGGCAGCCAGGTCCTCGCCTCGCCCTTCCGCCAGGGCTCGGCGGCATTCTGGGGATCGAGGTAGCGGTAGAGGTACCAGCTGGAGCACATGAACGTGTCCATCGTGTCGGGGTCGCGCTGGGCGGGACCGCCGCACTTGGGGCAGGCGGTGTTCATGAACTCGGGGTGGTCGGCGAGCGGCGAGCGCCCCTTCGGCACGAATTCCTGGACCTGCGGGAGCTGGACCGGCAAATCCTTCTCGGGCACCGCCTGGGCGCCGTCCTTGGGGCAATGGATGATGGGGATCGGACAGCCCCAGTAGCGCTGCCGCGAGATCAGCCAGTCCTTGAGCTTGAAGTTCGTCTTCGCCCGGCCGAGCCCCTTCTTCTCGATGAATTCGATCACCTTCGGGATCCCCGAGGGCGAGGGCGTGCCCGAAAGCTCGCCCGAGCTGATCATCCGCCCGTCGCCGACGTAGGCGTCGGAGTAAGTCTCCGGCCCGCCGCTGATGACGATCTTGACCGGAAGCCCGTACTTCTTCGCGAAGACAAAGTCCCGCGTGTCGTGGGCCGGAACGCCCATGACGACGCCCGTCCCGTAATGGGCGAGCACGTAGTCGGCGACCCACAGCGGGACGCGGTCGCCGCTGAGCGGGTTGGTCACGTACTTTCCGCTGAAGACGCCGTCCTTCTCGCCTTCCATCGTCCGGTCGCGCTCGGACTTTTGGCCGGCCTTGCGAATGTACTCCTTCACCTCGGGCGAGCTGAAGCCCGCGGCGAGCGGATGCTCGGGCGCGATGACGACGAAGCTCACGCCCCAGGCGGTGTCGGGTCTGGTGGTAAAGACGGTCAGCTTCTTCCCCTCGAGGTCGAAATCGATCTCGCACCCGACGCTCTTCCCGATCCAGTTGCGCTGGAGGGTTTTCGTGCTCTCGGGCCAGCCCGCGAGCTTGTCGATGTCGCCCAGAAGCCGCTCCGCCATCGCGGAATACTTGAAGAACCAGGTGTTTTCGATCGGCTTCTTGATGACGTCGCTGTGGCAGCGCCAGCATTTCCCGTCGTGGACCTGCTCGTTCGCGAGGATGCCGTCCTGCTCGCACCAGTTGACCGTGCTCGCGGCGCGGTAGGCCCAGCCGCTCTTGAAGAGCAAGAGGAAAAGCCACTGGGTCCACTTGTAGTAGGAGGGATCGAAGGTCCGAACCTCGCGGTCCCAGTCGTAGGAGATGCCCATCCGCTGGAGCGTCTTCTTCCCGGTCTCGACATTCTTCAGGGTCCAGTCGAGGGGCTGGAGCTTGTTCTTGATGGCGGCATTCTCGGCCGGCAGGCCGAAGGCGTCCCAGCCGAAGGGATGAAGGACGTCCTCCCCCTTCATCATGCGGTAGCGGGAGACGGCGTCGCCGATGCCGTAATTCCGGAAGTGCCCCATGTGGATGTCGCCCGACGGATAGGCGAACATCTCCAGGCAGTAGTATTTCTTCCTGGGCGAGTCGGGGGTGTGATAGAGTCGCTGGCTCGACCAGCGCTCCTGCCATTTGGCCTCGAGGGACTTGGGGTCGTATTTCATGCGAGCGGGGATTCTATCCGCTGACCCTGCGGGCC
>DATGFI010000643.1:0-2088 GCA_035309205.1 Planctomycetota bacterium
TTTTGTCCGCAGAAGTGGGGCAAAGTGGGTTACAGTGGTGGTAAGTAGATCAACGTAGAAGGTAATCCCTGTGTTTGTAGGCGAATTCACCCACGCAATCGACGAGAAGAACCGGCTGGTTCTTCCGGCGAAGTTCCGCGCCTTCATCACGGACCCCGAGGACAAGAAGGGCTTTTTCATCGTGGCCAGCCCCGTTTCCGGTGAGCATTGCCTGCGCCTCTACACCATGTCCGGCTGGAAGCAGGTCGCGATCAAGCTGCGGGCCGAGGCGGACAAGGCCAAGGATCCCGCGCGCTATCTGCGCTTCTTCGCCTCGCGCGGCGAGTTCGGAGCGCTGGATTCGCAGCACCGCCTGGTCGTCCCCCAGAAGCTGATGGACTACGCCGGGCTGAAGAAGGACGTGCTCATGGTCGGCAACGTGGACTGGATCGAAGTCTGGAATACGGGCGAATACCGGGCGGCGACAGAAAGCCTCGACGAGGAGATCGGCGACCGCAACCGTGCGATGTGGCCGAATCCCGAGTCGAACGCATAAGCGGCGACCGGAGGAGAGGAGGGGTCATGGTCGGAGACGGGGGGAAGGACTCTTTCGAGATCGTGAAAGAGTTCATCACGGGCCTGGGTGATCGGCGGCCTCAGGTGGAAGAGGTGCAGGCGATCGCGGTGGCCCTGGCGGATATCTATCAGCGCTTGATGCGCGTGCGCTCGATCGCGCCCACGGTGGACGTGAGCGATCGCATGTGGGAGCTGATGGGCATGGTGGGCTTGAAGGCCAAACCCGTGCGCTCCACATCGTTCCGGAGCGCGGCAAGTTTTTTGTAGTCGGCGCGGACAGGGCGTCGGACGCGAGCGGTCCGGCGAGGTGAGGGCCAATGGGTGAATGGGGCAGGCAGTACCAGAGAGAGGGGGAAGCCCTGCGCACAGTAACACTCACCTCACCGGGGCGCTCGCGTGCATCAACCCGTTCTTTGTCGTGAAGTCATCGACCTGCTCCGGCCGCGGCCGGGGGGCGTCTACGTCGACGCCACGCTCGGCCTGGGCGGCCATGCGGAGCAGATCGTGCGCCGGGGAGGCCGGGTCGTCGGCATCGAATGGGACGACGACGCGGCGGCGCGGTCGGCCGAGAGACTCGGTCCGGCCGCGACGGTCGTGCGTGACAGTTACGCCAACCTCCCGCTGATCCTTGAGAAATTGAATCTGGCCGTCGTGGACGGCCTCCTGCTCGACCTGGGCGTTTCATCGCTTCAATTCGATACTGCTTCGAGGGGATTCAGCTTCCAGCGCGAAGGCCCTCTGGACATGCGAATGTCGCCGCTGCTCCCGAGGACCGCGAAGGAGCTGATCCAGGGCTCTGGAGAGAGGGAACTGGAGTGCATCTTCCGGGAATACGGCGAAGAGCCGCGGGCCCGCAAGATCGCGCAAGGCATCGTGAGAGCGAGGGGGGGACCGGGGAGCGACATCCTGGAATCGACCCGGGCGCTGGGTGATTTCGTCGAACGCCTCATCGGGAGGCATGGACGGACTCATCCCGCGACCCGGGTCTTCCAGGCCCTCAGGATCGCCGTCAACGGGGAGCTGGAAAACCTCAAGAAGTTCCTGGGATTTTTCGATAAGTATCTGGGGAGCGGCGCGCGGTGCGCCGTGATCTCCTTCCACTCGCTGGAAGACCGCCTGGTGAAGCGGGCCTTCAAGGAGAAGTCGGCGGGGGGAGGCCTGAAGATCGTGACGAAGAAGCCGGTCCGCGCGGCCCGCGACGAGGTGCTGGAGAATCCGCGGTCGCGCAGCGCGAAGCTTCGCGTCGTCGAAAGGCTGTAGGGGCAGTTGCCTGGTCCTGGAGAGGGGCCGGTTGAAGGGGGAATGGTGAAAGCCGTCCGCGTCTCGCTGGTCGTCGTCATCCTGCTCAATCTCGCCCTCCTGGCCGTATCCGGTCCGCTCCGCACCACGCTCATGCGCTACGACCTGGCGCGCAAGCAGGGCGAGCTGCGCAAGCTCGTGAACGAGAACCGAGAGCTGCTCGGCGGCGTCGCCCAGGCGCGTCGCCCCGACCGCGTCGCCGCACGCGCCCAGGCCATGGGCCTGGATCTCCAC
>DATGFI010000644.1:0-4591 GCA_035309205.1 Planctomycetota bacterium
TGAGCTTGCCGCTCTTGGCCATCTCGGCGAACTTGACCCGGTCGTGGGGCAGGATTCGCTTTCCGCGCGCGATCTCGGCGAGGAATTCGCGCTGCTCCTTGCCGAACTTGTCCTCCTTCACCATCGCTCCGACGAACTCCCGCTCGGCCGCGGTCAGCTTCCGGTCCTTGAGCAGGTCTTCGTAGTTGCGGTTGACCGAGATCGAGGGCAACCAGCCGTCTTCGAGCATGATTTCGTACTTGCCGTCGACCTGCTTGATGACGACTTCGGGTGTGACGCGCGGAATCTTGTCGGCCGAATAGGTGGCGCCGGGCCGCGGATTCAGCTTCGCGATTTCGGCGATCAGAACCTTCACGTCCTCGAGAACCAGGTTCGCGTCGGGCTCGCCGCTGTACCCGAGATCCTTCATCATTTCCGGGTCCGCGATGAACGCCTTCACGATGCGCGGCAGGCGGTTGGCGCCCACGTCCTCGAAGTGATTCTCGATCAGCTTCCGCAGGATCGGGTAGCGCGGATCCGTCGCGTCGAGCTGGAGAATGAGGCACTCCTTGATCGACCGGGCGCCCACGCCCTTGGGCTCCAGGGATTGGATGATCGTGATCGCGTTCTCCAGCTTCTTCGCGACCACCTCGGGCGCCCCGCCTCGAAGGTCCTCGGGAAGGGAGCCGACCATGTCATCAATGCTGACTTTGATGTACCCATGGTCGTCGATGTTCTCGATGACGTGCTCGCAATACTCGCGGTCCTCGTCCGGCAATTCCAGGCCGACCAGCTGTCCGACGAGATGTTCTCTCAGCGAGGTGGAATTCTCGCAAAGGTTGTTCATCATCTCCATCCGACGTTCGGCGTCCTCCGCCGAGTCGCTGCGGCGGGTCCGGCGCTCGCTGTCGGACCACTGGTCCTCGACGGTCTCCAGGATCTCGCGCTTGGCGGTCTCTTCGGTGGTCTCCTCGACGGTGTCGGTCGTGGTGGTCTCCGGATCCTCGACGTCCTGCTTCTCCTCCAGAGTGGGGTTCTCCTCGAGTTCCTGCTGGATCAGGTCCCGCAGCTCCATGATGGGCAGCTGGAGGAGTTCGAGATTCTGAAGCATCTGCTGGGACAGATGCATGCGCTGTTCCATGCGCTGCTGGAGATGCACTTCCATCCGCATGGCTAGAATTCCCTCCGCCCCGACAGCGCATCTCCGACGACGGTGCGGTCGGAATACTCGAGGGTGCTGCCGGCAGGGATGCCGCGGGCGATGCGGGTGACCTGGGCGGACGTGCCGATCGCCTTCTGGATGTAGAAGGCCGTCGCATCGCCCTCCGTGGTCGGGTTGGTCGCCAGAATCACTTCACGGACTCCTCCCTTTCGGACGCGGTCCAGCAGCCCGGGGATCGTCAAGTTTTCCGGTCCCACTCCGTCGAGGGGGGAGAGGTGGCCGTGGAGCACGTGGTACGCGCCCCGGAACGCCCCCGTGCGTTCAATCGCCCAGAGATCGCGGGTCTGCTCCACGACGCAGATCAGGCCATGGTCGCGTTTGGCGTCGGCGCAGACCTCGCACAACTCGACCTCGGAGATATTATAGCATTTTGTGCATGATTTCACCTGCTCCTTAAGGTCGCGAACCGCATTGGCGAGGAGGATCGCCTCGCTTTTGGGCTGCGCGAGCAGGTGAAAAGCGAGCCGCTCCGCCGTTTTTTCCCCGATGCCGGGGAGTTTGGCCAGCTCCTGGATGACCCGGAGGATCGGCTCGGACGTGGACATAGGTTTAGATCAGACCGGGCATCATCATGCCCGTGACTTTCGCAAGCTCCGTCTCCCGGAGCTTCTTGGCCTTCTTGATACCTTCGTTCGCAGCCGCCAGGACGAGATCCTCGAGCATTCCCTTGTCGTCGGGGTTGATCACTTCCTTCTCGATCTTGATGTCGACGATTTCCTCGGCGCCGTTGACCTTGACCTTGACCATGCCGCCGCCCGCGGCCGCCTCGACGACGCGCTCCTTGAGCTCCAGGTCGAGCTTCTGGAGCTTCTTCTGCATGTCCTCGAAGGCTTTGCCGTACTTGCCCATTCCGCCGGCTGGGAACATAGGTTGTCCTTTCGATTCGACTATTCGATGCCCACGACCTTGGAACCGCCGAATGCCTCAAGGATCTTCTTCACGCCGGGATCCGCCGCAGTGTCGGCCGGCCGCTTCGGCGGGGCCGAAGGCCCGGACGCTCCGCCCGACTCCAGGGAGATGCGCAGGGCGACCCTGCGGCCGAACACCGCCTGCAGGGCCGCGTCGATGACGGCCTTGTTCTTGGGGTTTTCCAGCTGCTTGACGTGGAAATCCTTGAACTGAGGCGGCATGGCGAATCCGATCTCGTCCGCCGAGAATTTCGAGACGCGGCCCTCTTTCAGAAGGGTCGCGGCAAGGACGCTCTTCTCCTTCACGGCCGCGACCACGCGGGGCCAGGCGCCCTGGGCTTCGTCCAGGCTCGTCGGCATCCCGGAGAATGCGGGCGCGGGCGGAGGCGGGGCGGACGCCGCCAGGGGGACCGGCTCATCCGCGTCAGCTGCGGGCTCCGTGTCGACGGCTCTGGAAACCGGCGCCGCGGGAGGCGCCGCCGGGGGCGCCGGCGAGGCGGCGACGACGGTTCCGCGCAGGGCCTCCGACAGCGTCACCAGATCCCCGCTGCGGGACATCTTCACAAGCGTGACTTCAAGCACAATGCGGGGATTGGCTCCTTCCTTGATGCGCCGCTTGGCCTCCAGGGTCAGCTGGATGAAGTAGAGCAGGGCCTCCAGAGTGAGGCCCGCGGCCTGCTTTTCGGCTTCCGCCAGGTCGGCCTCGGGGAGATCGACGATATCGGCATTCCTGCCGACCGCCTTCACGGCGAGCAGGGCTCGGAATCGCTCCAGGAGCTGATCGGTGAACGCGGCGACGTCGACCCCGCTCGCGAAGATCGCGCCCAGAGTCGTGAAGACGCCGGCCGCGTCCCCTCCTCGGACGGCAGCCAGGAGCCCGGCCAGATGCGATCCGCGGGCCTCGCCGATCACGGCTGCGACGTCCGCCTCGCTGAGGCCTTTGGCCTTGAACGAGATCAGCTGGTCGAGCAGGCTCTCGGCGTCGCGCATTCCGCCGTGGGAGGAGCGCGCAATGGCAGTCAGTACGCTGTCATCGACCTCGATCTTCTCGCCGTCTACCACCTGACGAAGGCGGCGGACGATGTCGACCGTGGTGATCCGGCGGAAGTCGAAACGCTGGCAGCGCGAAACGATGGTGTCCGGGAGCTTGTGGGCCTCGGTCGTCGCGAAGAAGAACTTCACGTGGGGAGGAGGCTCCTCAAGGGTCTTCAGGAGGGTGTTGAAGGCCTCCCGGGTGAGCATGTGGGCTTCGTCGATGATATACACCTTGGAGCGGGAGCGCAGCGGGGCATATCGGATCCCTTCGCGGAGGCTGCGGGCATCGTCGACCGAGCGGTTCGAGGCGGCGTCCATCTCGATGACGTCCGTGTCGGTTCCGTCATGGACGGCGACGCAGATCTCGCAGGCGTTGCAGGGCGAGTCCGTGGGGCCCTTGGCGCAGTTGAGTGCCTTGGCGAAGAGCCGCGCCATGGACGTCTTGCCGACGCCGCGAGGCCCGCAGAAGAGGTACGCATGTCCGACGCGCTTGTCGGCGATGGCGTTCTTGAGAGTGCGCGACACGTGCTCCTGCCCGACGACCTCGTCGAAGCTCAGCGGCCGGTAGCGTCGCGCGAGGACGGTGTAGGTGTTTTCCGTGGACATCGAAGGTCGATTATAGTCGCCGGTTCCCGAGGGTCAAAGGAACAAAATGGACAGGCTCCCGGTTGTTCCGGAGTCTAGGCGGTTCGGAGCGCTGCAGAGATGGCGGCCAGATCGTCGGCGCCGAGTTCCGCCGAGCCGGCGGCGGCGTTTTCGGCCGCCTGCTGCGGGGTCCGGGCGCCGACCAGGGCGTGCGTCAGCCCCGGCTGCGCAATCGTCCAGGCAATCACGAGCTGGCTCAGGGTCAGCCCGTGGCGGGCGGCGATCGGCCTGATCCGTTCCAGCATCACGCTCGTCTTCTTGAGGTTCTCCCGCGTGAACGATGCGTGGCCGCGGCGCAAATCACCCTCCTTGAACTCGCGGTCCGGAGAAATCTTTCCAGTGAGCAGCCCGTGATGGAGCGGCGAGTACGCCAGCACTGCGACGTTGCTCCTCCGGCACCACGGCAGCTGATCCTTCTCGAGGTCCCGGTCCAGCATGCTGTATCGCTCCTGATCGGCGTCGATGGCGCCCTTCGAACGGTACCTCTCAAGGTCCGGCACCTTCGCATTGCAGGCACCGATCGCCCGAATTTTCCCCTCCTTCTTCAGGTCCAAGAGCAGGGCCATCGTCTCCTCGATGGGGATGGTGACGTCCTGCCAGTGTGTGAGGTAGAGGTCCACATAATCCGTGCCGAGGCGCCGGAGACTCCCCTCCAGGTCCGAGCGCACCTGATCGGGATCCAGCGTCTTGTGGATCCGGTATTGGCCGGCATCATTGCGACCCTTCTCGTCGGAGACGAAGAACAGCGTGCCTTTCGTCGTGTTCCACGCGAGCCCGCACTTGGTGGCGATCACGACCTTGT
>DATGFI010000645.1:0-5838 GCA_035309205.1 Planctomycetota bacterium
TTGGCGAACTCCTTGGCCGATCGACTGTTGACGTCCCTCGGAGGGAACCACGACTCGAAGTATCCCCACCGATAGGCGGCCAGCCTGCGGCGGATCTGCGGGATGAAGTGCTGAGCCATCACCATCCCGTACTTCACCGCATTCTTCGCCTCCAGCTCCTCCTGGATCGATTTCCACTCCCCGCCTACCTTGATTCGGGTGTGCGGGCTGCCGTCGTCGGACTGCTGGTCTTGGCCGCCGAAGGCCAGCGAAGGCCCGTCGGACACCTCGACAGAGGAGCCCCAGATGATCCGCTGCTTGAGATCGGTCGAGGGAAGCCGGTAGGATTTCTGCTTCTCCTGCGGCGCGGCGGAGGCGGAGCGAAGGAAGACGCCGATGAACAGCGCGACGACCGCGAGAGCACGCGTCACAATCCACCTCCTGACGGCTATGGTACAAGGCCGGAGGAACTTTCGACCTCCGCGAATCCTTGAATTCCTAATTCGAATGAGGAACCTTCCATGAAGACGCTCATCACGCTGGCGCTACTCTTCCTGTCGCTTACCCAGGACGGACCGAAGACCACGCAGCCGGCCAAGAAGGACGAGAAGCGCCACTTGGACTTCGTCGAAATCGCCAAGAAGGGCGGCGTGGATTTCCTCCTCCTGGGCGATTCCATCACGGACGGCTGGCGGGGCGGCGGCAAGAAGGTCTATGACGCTTCGTTCGAGGAATTCAAGCCCGCCAATTTCGGCATCGGAGGGGACCGCACCCAGCACGTCCTGTGGCGCCTGCAGAACGGCGAGCTTGACGGCATCACGCCGAAGCTTTGCATGCTCATGATCGGGACGAACAACGGCGGCGACTCGGCGGAAGACGTCGCGGCCGGCATCACGGCGATCGTCAAGGAGATCCAAAAGAAGTCGCCCCTGACGAAGGTCCTGCTTCTGGGCATCTTCCCGCGCGGCGAAAAACCCAACCCCGGCCGCGAGAAGAACGACAGGGTGAACAGCATCGTTGCCAAGCTCGACGATGGGGGGAAGACCGTCAAGTACCTCGACATCGGCGCGAAGTTCATGAACGAGGACAAGACGCTCAGCAAGGACATCATGCCCGACTTCCTGCACTTGACGGAAAAGGGATACCAGATCTGGGCCGACGCGGTCCTCCCGACGGTGAAGGAAATGATGAAATAGTCCCTGACCGCCTGGGAGGAACCCCTAGAGGACGAGGGAGACGCCGTACTTCTTCAGCCATCGTTCCTGATCCCGGAATCCGGGACACAAGTCGGCCACCTTCTCCCAGAATCGGCGAGAATGGTCCGGGTGGACCCGGTGCGCCAGCTCGTGCGCCACGAGATATCGCGCGACCTCCGACGGAGCCAGCATAAGCCTCCAGTTGAAGGACAACGTCCCATTCGACGAGCAACTTCCCCAGCGCCGCTTCTGGTCCCGGATGACGATCTTCCGGTAGTCCAAACCGTGACTCCGGCACAGGTCGAGCGCGACCTGTTCGAGAATCCTGGCCGCCTCGCCGCGGTACCATTCCTCGAGCGCCGCCCGCACGGCCGCCCGCGTCCGCCTCGGCGCGTGGACGATCAGCGAATCTCCCAGCCGACCCACCCGCGCCGGCTTCCCGAGCGACAGATTGAGCGTCAGCGCCTCCCCGAGAAAGGGCACCGACGTCCCGTGCCCGAGGCTCCGGTCCGGGATGATCGACGCCAGACGCTCCAGCCGCTTGAGCGCCCTCAGCAGCCAGCGGCGACGCGAGCGCAGGAACGCATCCACCCGCGCTTCATTGAGTCCGTCCGGCAACGTGACCCGCAACCCGGTCCGCAGCCCGATGTCCGCCCTCAAGTAGCGCGCCCGCAGGCTCCTTCTGAGGACATAGGGGATGCGGCGACCTTCGATTTCGATCTCTCGCCGAGTGTCCTCCATGTCCCCCTCAGGATACCGAAATTCCGGATCGCGTCCAATTTCACTCCCTGGAAGCATCTGAGCCGGACTTCCCCCAAGTGCGATGGCGAACTCGTCCGGCAGGAATCGGGAGACGGATGAGCCGACGCGGGAGGAGGTCCCTGGGAACGACTCGACCCGAGGACGTCGATCGTCATCGAACTTCGAGGCGAAGCTCGAGAGGCGCTTCAATCTGCGAATCGGGAGAGCGGCCCCTTGCTCTTGGGATGGGCTTGAAGGGATAAAGACTGCCGCGGGGGGGGGGAACCGCGATCCCGCCGGAGTCCCGCCCCCCGCCGTTAAGAAATTCCAGAGGAACGGCTCTTCCTACTCTGGTCCCCACCCGGATCTAGAGGATCTTGCGCAGCTTTTTGAGCTTGATCTCCTCGGTGCGGAGGAACTCGACGGCGAGGTTCATTCCCTGGCCGAGACCCGAATGCGCCAGGCGGATGGGGCGGGCCATGATCTCCACGCCTTTGAGTGCGCCGTCGAGCATCCGGATGCCGATCGTATGCGGGCGGAGCGGTATGCTCTGTTGCGGTAGGACCACGGCGGTGAGCAGCGCGCCGGAAAGGGAGACATCCTTCACGATCGCCGCGCCCTTGTCGAAAAGGGTCCCGTCGGCGTTATAGATGGACAGCTCCAGAGGGACGGCCATCGGACGACGCGACGAGCCGCGCTTATGGTGGTACTTCAATCGGCCAAAATCGTAGCCGAGTTCGCGCGCCACCTTGAAGACCTGCTTGATGGTGTCCTTGCGGAAGACGGGACCCGGCCTGCGGTTGAGGATCTTGTTGACGCTGGATACATCCAGGCCCACCCGGCGAGCGATATCGAGCTGTGTGACGGCCATGACACTCCTCCCCTGAATTCCCACCCTTCGGCGCTCGCCCTTGGGAGCCGCCGACCTGTGCTCCAATACTACACTCTCCACTCGAAAGGTCAAAACCCATAGTGGGCAAGGCCCATACCCAGTGAGTAATGGGTACCATTTTTCACTGGAGAGGGGGGGGTGGGGGAGCTGGCGAGGTCATAAAAAAATGGGCTACCGGGAGCCCCTCCGGCAGGTAATCAGGTCCATTCCGGGATATACCTAAAGTAGTGGTCGCCTTCCACGGAGGACAAGCCCCGATGCGACGAGTTCTTGCCTGCGCCATCCTGGCCGCCTCCATCATCGTCGCCGGCCCGCGACCCGCCCCCGCCGACCCGGACGACGCCGTCCGGTTCAACCGCGACGTGCGCCCGATCCTCGCCAACGCCTGCTTCCAGTGCCACGGCCCCGATCCCGGCGGCCGCAAAGCAAAGCTCCGCTTCGACCGTGAAGAGGGCTTCTTTGGCGCCCGCGAAGGGGGGCCGACGGTCGTCAAAGGAAAGCCCGAATCCAGCCCGATCTACCAGCGCATCGTCTCCAAGGATCCGGAGGAGCTGATGCCTCCTCCCAAATCGCACAAGGTGCTCAAGCCCGCCGAGAAGGACCTGCTCCGCCGCTGGATCGCCCAGGGCGCCCCGTGGGAGCCCCACTGGTCCTTCATCAAGCCCGAGCGCCCCGCCCCGCCGGCCGTGAAGAACGAGAAACTGGCCCGGAACGCCGTCGACCGCTTCATCCTCGCGAAGCTCGAGGCCCAGGGCCTGGCTCCCGCGCCCGAGGCCGACCGCCGCACCCTGGCGCGCCGCCTTTCGCTCGATCTGACCGGTCTGCCGCCCGAGCCCGAGCTCGTCGAGAAATTCCTCGCCGACACGTCGCCCGACGCCTACGAGAAGCTGGTGGACCAGCTGCTGAGCTCGCCGCGCTACGGCGAGCACCGCGCGCGGACCTGGATGGACGCCGCCCGCTATGCCGACACCCACGGCCTCCACTTCGACAACTTCCGCGACATCTGGCCCTATCGCGACTGGATCATCAACTCGTACAACCGGAATCAGCCTTTCGACCAGTTCACCATCGAGCAGCTCGCCGGGGACCTGCTCCCCAATCCCACCCGCGACCAGATCATCGCCACCGGCTTCCATCGCTGCAACATCACGACGAATGAGGGGGGGACCATCGCTGAGGAGAACCTGGCGAACTACGCCCGCGACCGGGTCGAAACGACTTCCTGGGTCTGGCTGGGCCTGACGTCCAACTGCGCGGTCTGCCACGACCACAAGTTCGATCCCATCACCACCCGCGACTTCTACTCGATGAGCGCCTTCTTCCGGAACACGACGCAGGGCGCCCTCGACGGCAACATCCGCGACACGGCACCGGTTCTGGTCCTCCCGAAATCCGAAGACGAGAAGCGCTATCAGGACCTTCCGACGGAGATCGAAGGAAAGAAGGCCGCGATGGCCGAGCTCCGGAAGAAGCTGCGCAGCGACTTCGACCATTGGCTGGCGACGGCCAAGCCCGAGGACTGGGACTCGGAAGTCTCCAAGATCGGGGAGCCCGTTTTCCATCTGCCGCTCGACGCGAGCTATCCCCTGGGCGAGCTCCAAGGCGTGTACGACGGCAAGCCGGTGACGGCAACCCCTCAGGGGCAGATCCGCTGGGAGGACAGCGGTCGGAAGGGCCTCGCGCTGCATCTCGATGGCAAGCCCGTCGAGATCGGCTCCGACATCGGGAGCTTCGACAAGGAGGGGGCACGCTCCTTCGGCTGCTGGCTCCTCCTCCCCAAGAGCTATACCGGAAGCGCGTCGATCCTCGCGCGCATGGACGATGACGACGGCTTCCGCGGCTGGGATCTGTCAGCCCAGGACGGCGAATTCAGCTCTCACCTCATCCACCACTGGCAGGACGACGCGATCAAGGTGGTCACCACCGGCAAGGTGCTGAAGCCCGGGACCTGGCAGCATGTCTTCGTCACCTACGACGGCTCCGGCAAGGCGGAGGGCTTCAAGATCTTCGTCGACGGCAAGGACGTGAAGCTCAAAGTCGACTCGAACACGCTCAAGAGCACGACGAAGACCCAGACTCCGTTCCTGGTCGGCCAGCGCAAGAAAAGCATGGCCCTGAAGGACGCCCTGGTCCAGGATCTGCGCATCTATTCCCGCAAGCTCGCCCCGGGGGACGTCCGCCGCCTGGCGATGCAGGAGAAGGCCCGGACGCTGCTCGCCCGCGCTCCGGCCGACCGGAAACCCAAGGAGATGGACGAGATCTTCGACGCTATCGCTTCGGGGGACCCGGCCATGGCCGAGCATGCCGAGAAGCTCACGGCGATGGAGGGCGAGCTGAAGTCGATCCGCGAGCGCGCCTATGTCGCCCACGTCATGGAGGAGAAAAAGGGCAGCATGCCTACGGCGAACATCCTTTTCCGCGGCGAGTATGACAAGCCCAAGGACAAGGTCGAGGCCGGGGTCTTCTCCGCCCTGCACCCGATGCCAGCCGACGCGCCCAAGAACCGGCTGGGCCTGGCGCGCTGGCTGACTTCGCCCGAGAACCCCCTCACGGCGCGCGTGACCGTCAATCGCCTCTGGCAGGAGATCTTCGGCACGGGCATCGTCAAGACCGCGGAGGACTTCGGCATCATGGGCGAAGCGCCCTCCCATCCTGAGCTGCTCGACTGGCTCGCGGTCGAATTCCGGGAATCCTGGGATGTCAAGAAGACCCTGAGACTGCTCGTCTGTTCGGCGACCTACCGCCAGGCGGCCATCACCACCCCCGAGAAGCTCGAGAAAGATCCCGCCAACCGGCTCCTGTCGCGCGGACCGCGCTTCCGCATGGACGCAGAGATGATCCGCGACTACGCCTTGGCCGCATCGGGCACGCTCTCTCCGAAGATTGGCGGGCCGAGCGTGAAGCCGTACCAGCCCGACGGCGTCTGGGACGCGGTCGGCATGCGCGAGAGCAACACGAAGACCTACAAGCGCGACAGCGGGGACGCCCTTTACCGCCGCAGCCTCTACTGGTTCTGGAAGCGCATGGCCC
>DATGFI010000646.1:0-2842 GCA_035309205.1 Planctomycetota bacterium
ATGTTCCATCTGGGGTCCTCGCGCAGCGGGCTGGTGTTCGGCGAGCCATCCGAAGGAACTCGGAACGGCTTCTATACGGACGATTTCAACGACCAGAGTTATCGCTCGCCGGAGGAGATCCGCGTGGCCAACCTGCGCGGCGCGGATCTTCGGGGCGCCGTGCTCCGTGACACGGATTTCTATCTCGTCGACCTCCGCGAGGCCAAATATACGCCCGAGCAGGGAGCATATCTTCGCCGTTGCGGGGCCATTCTCGAAACCCGCGTTTAGGACTTCCAGATCTTCCCGAAGTCGACGTCGCGCAAGTAGCGACGCGTGTCCGTGCAGAGGACCTTGGTGTAGACGAGGGTCGACTCCAGCATTCAGTGTCCCGACCACACGGCAAGCATCCGCACCGGGACGCGGGCCGGCACGTAGGCGATCGCGAAGCCGGTGCGGAGCGTGTGCAGATGGGCCCGGTCCAGGGACAGCGCCGCCTTCGTAGCCGCCCGCCGAACGATCTCTTGGACGCACTGCCGGTTGAGGGGGAAGACTCGGCACTCCGATCGGATCCCGATCGCCGCTGCTGCTTCCGCCTCCGGACGGAGGCGCAGGGCTACGCTTGACCCCGGCAGTTCACAATTGTATTGTAAGTACACCCGCAATGCGACCGGGGGGCGTATGGGTCAAGACGTTCATCCTAAAGAAGGTCTGTCTCCAGCCAGGGATTCCGGATCCCCGTCCTCCTTGGGACCCTCTTTATCCCGACCGAACGAACGCCGCCGGCATTACCGGTTCAACATCAGGGGATCTTCGACTGCAGACTACCTGAAGGGAGTGCTTTCGGTCTTCGGATGGGGAACTCGGTGCCAAGCCAGAGCGGTCCTGGACCTGTCTCTAGGGGGCGCTCGGTTCAGGACGGATGAACGCTTGGAACCCGGGAGCGTCGTTCGTGTCCGGATCCATGTCGATAAGCTTCCTGACGCGATCGAGGTCTTTGGACAAGCCCGGTGGTCCTCCCCCATCGCGCAGAGCTCTTCCGAATTCCACTTGGGCGTCATGTTCATCAATCTGAGAGAGGAAGAATCACAGCAGCTTTCTCGGCTGTACGACCTTTTGAAGTCGCCTGGCGGCAGCGCCCCGGCTTCCGGCTCAACCGGAGTCCGATGATGCAGACTCCTCTGGACGACTTCTATTTGGGACGGTTTGTCCTACAAAAGAAGCGCGTTCCCCGCGAAGCGCTTCTGGAATGCCTATTTCAGCTCTCTCAGGACCGGAAGTCCGGAACCGCGCGGCCCCTGGGCGTCCTCCTGGTGAACCAAGGACTCCTGAGCCCGCAAGAGCTGGACTCGATTCTTTCCGCTCGCGTCTCGGAAGAGGGTCCCGCTGCCAAGTTTTCCGAAGCGGAAATCGGAAAGCTTCTGGTTGCCGCGGGACTCCTATCCAAGGAGAACGTGGAGGAATGCCTGGGCCTCCAAGAGGGGATGCGTCGCTCGGGCAAACAGCCTCCCCCCCTGGGCGAACTCGTGGTCGAGCGCGGCTACGTGACCGAGCCTCAGGTGATGCGCGTCCTCGCCTACCAGAAGAAGAACCTCTTCGCCTGCTCGGGCTGCGGGTTGCGGGCGACCCTCGCGCCGCCCTCCGCCGGCCTTCGGTACCGGTGCAAGAAGTGCGGCGGGGTGCTTTCGCCGGTCGAATCCCCCGGCGGAAGTCCTGCCGCCGGCGCGGAAACGGTGGCTCTTCGCGAGGCGGAGCGCGGAGAGGACGAGCAATTCGAGATCGACCGGGCTGTGGCCGTCTATCTCAAGCAGAAGAACCTGGCCCGGCGCGACCAGATGAGGGAAGCGCAGCGCCTCCAGATCGAGTTTGCCCGCTATGGCCTCGTGGTCCCGCTCCTCAAGCTCATGCACCGGATGGGCGCCTTCTCCCGGCAGCAGGAACAGGATCTCGAGGCCATGGATTTCGGGAAGGTCGTCAAGGATCCGAGCTGGAAGGCCCAGGTCATTCCCGGGTACCTCCTCCATTCCCGGGTCGCCTCGGGCGGGTTCGCGGGGATCTGGACCGCCCAAGCCCAGTTCGGGAGCGGCCGAGTGGCGGTGAAGATTCTTCATCCCGAGCGCGCCAAGGATCCCAGATCGGTGAGCCGGTTCGAGTGGGAGGCGATGCTCGCCCGCCGGTTCAACAGTCCCCACATCGTGCGGGGGATCGACTACGGATTCGAGCGGGGCCATCATTATCTTGTCATGGAGTACGTGGAAGGCCGGTCGCTCGGACAGATGCTTTCGGACGGCGGCCCTTTCCCGGTCCGGGAGGCGATCCGCGTGACGCGCCAGGTGGCGCTCGCGCTCCGCTATCTCCATGCGGAGGGGTATCTGCACCGGGACGTGAAGCCAGATAACGTCCTCCTCGACGAGAAGGGTGCGGCCAAGCTCTGCGATCTCGGGTTCACCATTCCGATCCCGAAACACGAGCCGGAAGGCCAGCGGAGCCTGACCGCCGTGGGCACGGCGGGGTACATGTCCCCCGAGGTGGCCCGAGGGGAATCGGACGTGAAGGTCGGTGCCGACATCTACTCCCTGGGGATCCTCCTTTACGCGCTCCTCACCGGACACGAGCCGTTCGCGGGAGCGAGCTCTGAAGAAGTCGTGACCGACCAACTGGAGTCGGGAATGCCGGTCCCGAACCTCATGATGGTGCAGGCTCCCGCATCGGTGGTCCAGACCTTGAAGCGAGCCATGCATCCGGATCGCCGGAAGAGATTCTCCTCGATGGTCGACGTCCTGGGGGCGCTCGACCAGGTCAGGGTCGAATGACCAGCGATGACGAGGCCTTGGGAAAGATGCTCCTGGAACGGGGCCTTCTC
>DATGFI010000647.1:0-2008 GCA_035309205.1 Planctomycetota bacterium
GGGGATCCTCGACGCCGCGACGCCTCCGCTGGCCAGTCGCAGGATCTCCAGGTTCTGGACCGCCGAGAGATAGGGATAATAGGCCGGCAGCTCGACCAGGGCCCCCACCTTCTGCATGATCCCGATGAAGTTCGCTCCGACATCCTCGCCGAACATGAGCACGCGTCCGGAGGTCGGGCGAATGAGGCGGAGGATCATCCTCATCGACGTGGTTTTTCCCGACCCATTGGGGCCCAGGAAGCCATAGAGATCGCCCTCCCGGACCTCGAGATTCAGGTCCTGGACGGCTTTCAATCGTCCGAAGTGCTTGGTGAGCCCTTCCGTTTGGAGGACGGCGACCATGGCTGAGAGTCTAGCAGAGAATCATCGGGACCGGATGAAATCCTGAAGTCCAGGGTCCCAGCGCAGGCGGAGCCTGCCACCAGCAGGAGCAAGGAGATCCAGGCGGGTCTCATTGGTTAAAGACTGGCTGACGACAGCCTGATTGCAGGACACGCCATTGGGGGATTCTACGGGAGACGGCCGCGGGGACTACTTTCAGGATTCGGGCTGGAGAAGCTTCACGTAGACGTCGGCTTTCTTCTCCCAGACGTAGAGGAGCTGGAAGAGGCGCCACTCCCGCCACTTGGAGGCGTGCTGCGTGGCCCAGGATCGGGCGATCTCCTCGCGGCGCTCGGCGCAGACGGGCTGGCGCGCCCGCTCGCCCTCGTACCAGACTTCCTTTTCGATTTCGAAGCACTGTTCCTGGATGTCGCGCCGGGGGTTGCACGTGCCGCGCTTGCGCAGGACGGCCCGCACGCAGAAATCGACAAGCTGGTCGTTGGAAATCTCCCCCCGCATGTAGCGCCGCCGCGCGATCTCGGTCCCCGATCCGCGTCCCTCCGACATCACCCGCCGGATTTCCAGCAGATTGTCCCGGATGAACCGGTCCAGATCGGTTTCCAGATCCCGCAACTGCCCCTGCGTCCAGAGCTCTTCGAGCGACTTGAGGACCCCACCCATAGCCATTAATTTAGACGCCCATTCCCGTTCAAATGTTCCCATGACTAAGCTTCTGATCGTCATATGTTTAGGATTTCTGAACCCCACCCGCCGAACTGGCTGATTTCTGGCGGGATTCTACTTTTGAAAGATCGGGAGGTATTCGCATGGCATTTGGAGGACCACGCAGGCCATCGCCGTCGCGTAGGTGGCGCCCACGTCGTCCTGCCAGGAGCCGTCGGCCCTCTGATTGCGGAGGATCTCGTCGCGGACCCGGGGGTAATAATTCGCCCAGTGATCGCCTCCGGCCAGGTACATGGCCTGGGAGGCGTAGTAGTGGCCGTAGTAGTAGTGGAGCTTGTTGGGCACGAGCGAGTGCTTGTAGTCCGGCAGCACCCGCAGGGCCTCCCGGACCTCCCGGGAGTCGTACATGCCGGCGCTGCACATCGCGACCACGCCGCAGGCCGTCAGGGCGAACGATACCCGCGTGTCGTTCATCCCGTTGTCGTAGGCCGCCGCCTGGTAGCTGAAACCCCGCCGCGGGACCGAGCACTTCACCACGTACTTCATCGCCCTCTGGATGGTGTCCAGCGGGACGGCAATGCCCGCGTTCCGGGCCGCCCGGAGCGCCTGCACGGTCGAGACCGTGACGGACAAGTCGGCATCCACCGGGATCGGCTGGTAGCGCCAACCCCCTTCCCGGTTCTGGCTGTTGACGATGAGGTCGACGGCGCGCTTGAGCTTGGGCTTGATGTCCGCCTGGCGGGTCATGCCGTAGATCTCGGCCAGGAACAAGGTCGCGAAGGCATGGCTGTACATGCGGGAGCCGGCATGGGTGATGTAGCCGTCCTCGTCGCGGACCTTGGAGAGGAGCCAGGCGACGCCGCTGGCGACGTTCTTGCCGTACTTGCCGCGCCCCGGGACGTTGCCGCCGGAGACCAGCGCCATGCAGGCGATGGCCGTCACGTCGACGGACTCGTTATCCTCGCCGAAATACTCCTCGTAGAGCTTGTAGCCCACGCGGTTT